>CAYMLC010000037.1:0-13507 GCA_964390765.1 uncultured Nitrospirales bacterium | reverse complement strand
AGCGTATCGGCCCGCCGGTTGGCCGCGGTCGGCCGCCAGCGCCTGGTGCGGGTGGCGGCGGTGCTGGGCATCGTGGCTGTGGCCTTGCTGGGTCTTCACGCACAGGCCGTGTGGCAGCGCGAGCAGTACATAGCCGAGCTCGACGCACGCATCGCCGAGCTGGCTCCGCAGGCCGAAGGCGTGGCCGGCAAACGGGCGCAGCTGAACCTCATCAAGCGCGCCATCGAGCGGCACGATTCCGTCATCGCGCTGCTGGCCGCGCTGGCCCAGGCGGCACCCGAAGAAGACGTGAACATCACGCGGCTGGTCTACGACGCGAACCAGGGCATCGACCTCTACGGCCGCGGCATGACGCGCGACCACGTGATGCGCTTCAGCGAGGACCTGCGCGGCGTGGCGGCGCAGACCTTCCAGTACTTCAGCGCGGCCCACCGCGAATACGAGAACCAGGGCCGCGAACGGCACAAGCAGGTCTACGACTACAAGGTGACCGTGCCCTTCCCCGAAGAGGAGGACGAATGATGCTGGCGCGTATCGGCGGGGCGCTGAACGAATTCTGGACACGCCTCAATCCGCGCGAGCAACGGCTGGCCCAGGCCGTGGGTGGCCTCTCCGCCCTGTTCGTCCTCTACGTGGTGGTGACCGGACTGCTCGCGCAACTCGATGCGCTCGACACCGAGATCGAGGCCAAGCAAAGCCGTATCGTGAGCTTGACCGAACAGATCAATATCAAGTCGCTGGTCGAGCGCGAGTATGCGCGCGTGGCCTCGCAGCACAGCTCGGAATGGAGCGAGGCCGAGATCCGCGACCGCCTGCGCGAAGAGGTGCTGCGCCTCGCCCTGGTCAGCCCGCCCGCGCTGGAAGACAATGTGCCCGTCACGCTTGAGAACCAGTCCGGCGCGCTGGTGTCGGTGCCCACGCTCGAGCAGGGCGCACTGCGCGAGACCGAAGAGGGCTACCGCGAATACAGCCTGAGCGTGCGCATTCCCGACGCCACCATGCCCAACCTGGTTGACTATCTGCTGCGGCTCGAGCAGAGTCCGCAATCGTTGCGCGTCGATGGCCTGACCGTGGCGCGGCCGCCCAACAGCGAGCGCGTGCGCGCGACCATTGACCTCACGCGGATCGTGGTCGACGCCGTGCCCGAACTCGAGACCGCGGCGGCGGCCCAGGCCGAGGCCATCGACCCGGAAGAACTCATCGCGCGCGCGCCCGAAGACTGGGTCGCGCGTGGCGGCGCCATCGCGCAGGCGCCCCGCTTCAACACGGTGTCCGAGACGACGCTCGAACTGGTGCCGCGCGGCGACAACGCCGAGTTCTATTTCCCGCGCATACTGCCCGCTGGCTACAGTTACGACCTGGTGCTCGATGTAACGGCACAGGGCCGGGCGTCGTTGGGCATTTACGACCCGGAGACCGGCGCGGCCTACGCGGGCGAGCAGGTGCTCGAAGGAGACGGCAACACCTATCGCTACCGGCTGCGCTTTACGCCGCCCGGCGAGTTGGGCGCACGCCCCGAAGTGGGCCTGCCCTATGTGCGGCTGGTGAACAACAACACGAAGGTCTATCTCGATGGCATCCGGATTGAGCGGGTTGAAGGCTGAGCAAATCGACCGGCTGGTCTACCTCGCCGGCGGGCTCGCAGTGGCCGCCATCGCGGCCTTCGCCGCGCTCAATTTCGTGACCGACCCCCTTGAGGACCGGCGCACCGAACTGCAGCGCCGCCTCGACGACAGCATGTTTCAGCCGCGCGCCGAAGTGGGCGACGGACGCGCCTATGTGGCCTGGCGCGGAGCCGTAGAGGCACGCCCCGCGCTCTGGCAGGAACTGGTCGAGCCGCCGCCGCCGCCACCGCCGCCGCCGCCCAAACCCGAGCCCTGCCCCGACCTGCAACAGATGCTCCAGGGCGTTGAAGCGACGCGCCAGCAGATTGGGTCGGCCGTCAAGCTGATTACCCCCGACAACCCGCGCGGCGAATTCTTCGAAGTAGGCGACACCGTGAACGGTGTGACGCTCGAGGCGGTTAGCCGTCAGCGGGTCACCTTCACCATTCCGTGTCCCCAGCAGAACAAGACCGTGACGTATGAACTGCCGCGCGAGTAGCAGGGTTTGAGGCGCCTGGTCGGCGCGCGATATAACGTGAGGCCGGAAGGGGAGTTATGAGTTTGGAAGGAAGCGCGGCAAGGGCCGCCCGCGCGGGCCGCTTGCGCCTGCGCCGGGGCACGAATCGATCAGCAGGTGGCGCGCGCCGCGTGCTGGCCCTGTGTTGCCTGTGTGCCGCCGCGGTATTGTTCAGCGGCGATTTGGCCGCGCTGGCCCAACAGACGCCCACCAGTCCGCAGCGCGGCCGGCAGACCTTGACCCCGCCCAGCCCACGCGACCAGCCCACTGGCGACACCAGCGGTGCGCGTTCGCGCCTGCAGACGCGCCAGCCAGAGAGCAGCCAGCGCGTGAACCGCAGCGGCGGCGATGCCCGGACCGGCGGTGGCGGGGGCGGTGCCACCACAGTAACCGGCGGCGGTGATGCAGGCGGCGGCGCGGACGGTGCCTCGGCACGCCCGCCCGGTGCGCGCCAGGGCCGATCGGGCGGCGCCGCCACACGCGTGGTCGGTAGCGCGGGCGGGGGCGCGCGGGTGAACCGCGGGGGCGCCGGTGCCGTCAGCGTGATAGGCGGTGCACCGGCCGACCTGTTCTGGCAGTCTCAGCCGGTGACCTATGAACCACTGCCCGACGAGGGCGAGCCCATGACCATTGCCGGGCCCATGACCCTGCGCGAATTCGTCGACGCCGTCAATTTCGCCACCAACTGGAACGTGCTGTTTACCGAAGCGGCGAAGGCGCGGCAACTCGACTTCACCATTGTCGACATGCAGCCCAAGACCGCCGTCGAAACCATCTTGCCGTTCCATGGCATCTACTACCGCTTCGACGCAGACGCGAACTACCTGTTTCTATCGACGGTGGACGAGTACCAGGTCAACGAGTACGCCGGTGTCGAAGAACTCGAGATTAAGGTCCAGCACGCCGATGTGCTCTACATCGAATCGTTCATCAGCGCGCTGCTCTCGAGCAACGGCAACCTGATTACCGACCAGCGCACGAGTCGCATCTACATCTGGGATACGCCCTTCAACCTCGAAAAGATTCAGGAGACCGTCGAGCAGCTCGATGTGCCACTGACCGAGGCCGAGTTCACCGTGCGCCACGCCGACCTCGCCGACATCGAGGCGGTGCTCAACGCGCTGCTGACGCAGAACGGCAGCCTGATCGCCGATGCGCGCACCAACCAGATTTTCGTTTGGGATTTGCCGAAGACCATCGAGCAGATGCGCGAGGCCTACGAGCGCCTCGACGTGCCCGTGCAGTCGCGCACCTACGACATTCAATACGTGCTGGCCGAAGACGTGCTGGATGCCGTGGAGGTGCTGCTCTCGGAGCGGGGCCTCATCCAGGTCGACCCGCGCACCAACACCCTCAAGGTCACCGACCTGCCCGAGCGCCTCGACCGCATTGCCGACAGCGTGGCCTCGCTTGACCGCGAACTCGAGACGCGCACCTGGATCATCCGCTACGCCGACCTCGACTTTATCGCCGACCGCATCGAGACCTATGTGCCGTCCGAGATGGGCGAAATCGTGGTGAACGAGCCCGCCTATCAGATCACCGTGACCGGCCTGTCCGAACGGCTCGACAAGGTCGACGAATTGATCGAGCTGTGGGATGTGAAACGCCGCCAGGTCGAGATTCAGGCGTGGCTGGTCGACCTCGACGATTCCGTCACGCGCGACTTGAATGTGCAGTGGTCCTACTTCATCAACAACAGCGGCGCGCCCATCGCCATCCAAAGCGCCACGGGCGGCTTTCCCGGCGTCAACGCGGGCGATTTAACGGTGGGCCAACTGCCTTACGCGGTACCCCTGTTCGGCTCGCTCGAGCTCGACGACAGCGGCAACATCAGCCGGCCGGTGTTGACCGATGTCGACGGCAATACGCTGATCGACCGGTTCGCCGGCAACAACCTCGCGGTCGCGCTCAACTACCTCGACCAGAATTCCAATTCGCGCGTGCTCGCGGCACCGCGCGTGGCCGTGCAGGATGGCGAAGAAGCCATCTTCGAGAACGCCGAACGCGTGCCTTTCGCCTCGGCGACGACAACCGTCACAAACAACAACTTCGGTGGCAACAGCACCAGCCGCATCGAGTTCGTCGACGTCGGTCTCATCCTGCGCGTGCGACCGCGCATCAGCGAAGACAACTCGATCCTGCTTGACATTCGCGCCGAAGACAGCTCGGCCGACCTCGTCGAGATCGAAACCTTTGCCGGTGGTACGGGCGGCGATACCGACGTGGTGACGCGTCTGGCGCCGCAGGTGGCCACGCGCAATGTCGAGACGCAACTGCGCGTGCATTCGGGCAACACTGTGGTGCTGGGCGGGCTGCGGCAGAACCGCGCCAGCGAGGCGATCAACCAGACGCCGATTCTCGGCGAGCTGCCACTGGTCGGCCGCCTGTTCCAGTCTCCCTCGCGCAACTCGCAAGAACAGACACTGATGATCTTTATTACGCCCAATATCGTGGACGAGCGCACCTCGCCCGAGAGCAAGCTGCTGGCCGATACCGATGCGGCCATTGCCGAGGAGCACCGCTTCAACCGCAAGGGGTTCTGGGGCCGCCTGCAAGCGCGCATCACCGGGGGCTCGGGCGAGATCGGCGTGACCATCGGCCAGAGTGGCAGCATCCATTCGGAAGGCATCCTGGTGACGCTCGACGATATGCGCGACGCCATCTTCAAGGCGGGACGCGAAAAGACCCAGCCGGTTACGCTCATCATTCGCGAGCACCCGCGCGCGCCCGAACGCATTCTCAGCGAGATCAAGGAAGCGGCCATGCTGGCCGATGTCGACTTCGAAGTAGACGACGACTTCTCGCCCTTTGTGCCCAGCGACCGCATGCAGAGCATCGACCTCGAACGTGAAGCCGCGCTCTACTAAGGTGTGGCGTATGACGGCCCCCACGCTGGCGGCGCTGCTGCTGGCGACCGGTGCCGCGGGTGCGGACGCCCAGGCGCACACGCAGCCCGGCGACCTGCCGCCCCACGCGCAACACTGGTACGGCATCGCCATGGACTGGCTCGATGGGCAGTGGCAACCCGAGGCCGGCACGTGCGGCGACAGCATACGCATGACCGCGCAATACGCGCTGGCCCTCTGGCTGCGCGATGCGGCGGGCGACCGCGCCCGGGCCGATGCCGCAATGCGCACCGTGCTGGACGCACAGTGGAACGCGCCCGGGGAACGCTGGCACGGCACCTACCGCCGCTCGCTCGATGAGCCCGACCCGCCCGACCCCGCCATGGTGTGGCGGCACTATGACCCCAACTGGCGCGCGTTCATCGGCACGCAGCAAGCGCTGGCCCTGCATGCCTTTCCCGAGCGCATCGCCCCCGAACTCCGCACGGACATGGAAGCGGCGCTGCGTTTGGCTGCCGAGGGTGCGCTGGCGCGCGACGTGGGCGCGCACTACACGAATATCAGCATGATGGTGGCCTGGCTGCTGGCCGACTGCGGTGTGCGCTTCGACTCGCCCCGCTGGCGCATGGCCGGCCGCGACAAGGCCGAGGCGATTGTGCGCCTCTACAACACGCACGACACCGTGAGCGAATACAACTCGCCCACCTACGCGGGTGTCTCGATCTATGGCGCCGCCCTCTGGCGCGCGTTGCCGCCCGTGCCCGAGATGGCCGAGTGGGGTGCGCAGCTCGAGCGTGGGCAATGGCGCGACCTGGCCATGCACTACCACGCCGGCCTGAAGAATCTGGCCGGTCCGTGGGACCGCAGCTACGCCATGGACATGATGAAGACCGTGTCGCTTGCGGGCTTCTGGCCCGCCTTCTTCGTGGCGCCCGAGCACGCGCCCGTGCCGCTGCCCGGCGCCGGCAAGAGCTTCGAATTCGGCGCGCTGCCCGGCTACGCCATGCTGGCGAAGCACCCGGGCGAAGAGGTGCTGCAGCACTTCACGGCGTTTCGTTATCCGCGCGAGGTCGCGCGCTTTACCGGCCCGCCCGACGTACGGCCCGCGCAGAGCTATGTGGGGCGCGACCTGTTGCTCGGTGCGGGCAGCACGCGCCGCGGCCGCTTCGCACACGACGACGACCAGGACCACCCCGTGACCGCGCACTGGCGCACGCCGGACGGCGAAGTCGGGTGGATGCGGCTGCACCTGCGTGCCGCGGTAGCCGCCACGCTGGAAGGGCAGACCATGGACATCAGCGTGCGCACCGACCGCACGCCGCGCAACACCGACCACATCGTGTTCGAAGTTTTCGCACCCGGCGCCGACCCAGATGCGCAGACCCCGGCGCACTGGCAACTGCCCGGGCTCGAGGTCGAAGTGGCGGGTCTTCCCGATGCGCTTGAGGCCGAAGCCGAAGGCGGCCAGTTGCGGCTGGCCTACCCCATCGATGCGGCCATGCGCCGCGATGCCACGTGCATTCTGCTGCGCTTTCGCCCCACAAGTGCGGGGGCCGCTGCCCAGTAGGGCCGGCCACCGTCCGGCGAGGCCGCCAGCCCATTTGACCGCCAGGCGATTTGTCCGCCAGGCCATTTGGCTCCTGACCCACGACGCCGCCAGCCAAATAGAAAGCGGCCCGGCTTTGCGCTTGCCGGGCCGCTCACCCCAAGGTTCGCAGTACAATCTGTAGGGCGGTGCGCAAGCGCGCCAGCCTTCATAAGTGTAGCGCACATAATGGTTTTCGTCAATCGTTGCCGCGCTGTCGGCCGTGGCGCCACGCGTTGCGTGTCCGCTAACACTTACCCGGGCTACGCGTGCGCCGCCGCCCCCGCGAGGGTCCGCCGTGCGCCACGTCGGGCGTGGCTTACACGGCCCGCGTATGGCATCGTTCACCCCGCCACCACCCCAGGAGGTCATGTGCCATGCCCCATCACGCGCCCAATCGCCCCGCACCGTTCCGCCTCGCCTGCACATTCGCCGCCGTGCTGGCTGCCGCGGCCGCCCACGCTACGCCGCTCGACGCGCTCACCCGGCAACTCGACTACGACGCCGCGCGCGCCAGCAGCACCAACCCCGACCTCGCCCGCAACAACGACGCGCGAGGCATCGACCCCGGTGGCGAACTGGTGCTGGCCGACCTCGAAGGGCCCGGCGTGGTCACGCAGTTCTGGCACACCATCAATACGCCCAACCCCTTCTACGGCCGCGAACTGGTGCTCAAAATCTATTACGACAACCGCGATACGCCGTCGGTGGCTGTGCCCTTGGGCGATTTTTTCGTGCAGCCGCACGGCTACGTGCACCGCGACTTCACCTCCGATCCGGTGGTGGTGTCGAGCTATGGCCGTTCGCGTACCTGTTACTGGCGCATGCCCTTCCGGCAGCGCCTGCGCATGACCGTCGTCAACGAGAGCGATACCCATCGCGTGAGCGGCCTCTACTGGCAGGTCAACTGGCAGCGGCGCGACACCCTCCCCGACGACACCGTCTACTTCCACGCGCGCTATCAGCAGGCCTACCCCGCCGAGCCGGGCCCCTACGTCGTGCTCGAGACATCGGGCCGTGGCCACTACGCCGGCACGGCCTGTGCCGCCTGGCAGATGGACGCCGGCTGGTTCGGCGAGGGCGACGACTTCTTCACCGTCGACGGGGCCGAGCGCCCGCAGTTGACCGGGTCGGGCACCGAAGACTACTTCGGCGAGGCCTGGGGCTTTCATGGCCACGACGCACCCTACACCGGCGTGCCGCTGTACGAGGGCGTGGTGCAGGGCGACCAGCTGGCCGTGTATCGCTGGCACCTGCCCGACCCCGTGCCGTTCCGCGAATCGCTGCGCTTCACGCTCGAGCATCGTGGCAGCGTGTTCGACCTCGCGGGCGGGCTCGCCAACTTTGAAGTCGGCAATTTCGTGGAACGGCCCGACTGGCTGAGCAGTGTGGCCTACTGGTATCAGTGGCCGCCGGCCGAGGCGCCCGCCTTGCCCCCCGTGGCCGAGCGCATGCCGCCGGTGCGCGTGCTGCAATCGGCAGCCCTGAACTACACCGCCGACCCGCCGCTGGTTGTGGTGCCGCAAGACGGCGGCGTGGGCTACTTTCCCAGCCAGACCGAGGCCGAGATTTCGTTCGAGGTGCCGCTGGACGAGCCCGGTACGTACCGCTTCGATGCGGTCGTCTTGCGTGCGCTGATGAACGGCGTGTGGCAGCCCTACCTGAACGAGACCCCCATCGGCGCACCACTCGATTTGTGCATCAAGAACCTCACGCCCGATGTCGTGCGGCTCGACACCCACCGCCTCGAGGCGGGCACCCACACGCTGCGCTTTGTCAGCACCGGCGAGCGGCCCGCGGCCCGGCGTGCGCTGGCGCCCTGGCTCAACGGCTTCGGACTCGTGCGGCTGTACGTGTTGCGGCTCGACGATATGCGCGGCTTCGGCGCGGCCAAGGCGGCAGCGCGCAGCCAATAGCGCGGCTCAGCGCACGCGCCAGAAGGTGGGGATGAACAGCACGCAGATGCTGAACAACTCGAGCCGGCCCAGCGCCATGCACAGCGTGAGGAACAGCTTGCCGACGCCGGGGATCGCGCTGTAGTCCTGCACGGCGCCCACCAGTTCGAGGCCGGGGCCGATGTTGTTGAGCGTGGCGATGACCGAAGTGACCGCGGTGACGAACGGCAGGCCCAGCCCCGCCATGAAGAGACAGCCCAGCGAGAAGATGATGATGTAGAGCGCGAAGAAGGCGTAGATGGCCGTCTGCATTTCACGCGTGACCACGGTATCGTTGATGCGCAGCGCGCGCACCTGCTTCGGGCGAAACGTGTGCTCGACGTGCCGCACCGCCATACGCCCGAGCACCAGGATACGGATGACCTTCATGCCGCCGCCGGTCGACCCGGCACACCCGCCCACGAACATCAGCCACACCAGCAGCATGCGCGAGAGGTGCGGCCACTCGTTGAAGTCTTCGGTGGCATAGCCGGTCGTCGTCATGATCGAGACCGACTGGAAAGCCGCCTTGCGAAAGGCCTCGGGCGCGCCGTAGTCCGGCGGCGCGTGCAATTCCGCTTCGGTCAGCACCTCGCTGTAGGCCTGTGGCTGCACGCCCATCAGGTTCACCGCGATGATGCAGGTGGCCCCCACCAGCAGGCCGATGTACAGCAGCCATTCGGCATCGCGAAACGGCGCGGTGAACTGGCCGTGCCGCAGCGAGAAGTAGCGCGCGAGGCGCGTCTTCGGTTCGCGGCCCCGCGGATAGTGCGTGGCCCGCGACATGCTGAAGTAGAGGTTGAAGTTCGTGCCCGCGAGAAACATGAACACGATGATGATCACCTCCACCATCAGACTGTCATAGGCGGCGATGCTGGCCTGCCGCGTCGAGAAGCCTCCCGTCGACAGCGTGGTGAAGGTATGGCATAGCGCGTCGTAGAAGCTCATGCCCGCCGCCATCAACAACCCCGTCTGCACCACGGTAAAGCCGAGATACAGCCGCCACAGAATCTGTGCGGTGTCGCGAATGCGCGGCACCAGACCGTGCGGATCGGGGCCGGGCGCCTCGGAGCGAAACAGCTGTTTGCCGCCCGCGCCCAGGAAGGGCAGCACCGCCACAAACAGCACGATGATGCCCATGCCGCCCAGCCACTGCGTGAACGACCGCCAGAACAGCACGCTCTTGGGCGTGGCCTCGATATCGACAATCACGGTGGCGCCGGTGGTCGTCATGCCGGACATGGCCTCGAAGTAGGCGTCGATCGGCCCCAGCGTGCGGGTGGTGAGATAGGGCACCGCCGCGACCGCGGCCGCCAGCAGCCACCCCAGCCCGACCATGCCCAGCGCCTCGCGCTGAAAGAACTGCGCCGGTGCCGAGCGCCCGAGATAGACCAGCACGCCGCCCAGCGCGGCGGCCCCGGCCAGGGCCTCGAGAAACCCGGCCAGCGCCTGCCACTCGCGAAACCAGATGGCCCAGCCCGCGGCCGGCAGCATGACCAGGCTCAGCGCGAGGGTGAACTGGCCGAGCAGTTTGCCGAGCAGACGATAATTCATTTGGTGAGCAGACGGCGTGCCGTGGCGAGCGATTCGGTCGCGGCGATCAGTACCAGGCCATCGCCCGCGTTGATGCGGTCGTCGCCACCCGGCACCACCACGTCGTCGCCACGCAGGATGGTCGCGATGAGCGCGCCGCGCGGCAGCTTACTGGCGCAGTCCTTCAGCATCTTGCCGGCCAGCGGCGAGGTGCTGCTGACCGTCAGCTCGACCACCTCGACCTGTCCCTCGCCCAGCACCGCCAGCGAGGTGACCATCGGCTGGTGCACCAGCTTCAAGATGCGGTTGGCGATGCTCGTGCGCGGCGTCACGGCGTAGTCGATACCCAGACGCGCGGCCAGCGGCGCGAAATCGGGCTGGTGCACGATGGCGACCACCATGCGCGCACCCACCTGCTTGGCCAGCACGCTTGCCATGATATTGCGTTCGTCATCGTTGGTGGCGGCCACGAACAAGTCGTACTCGTTGATGTGCTCCTGCTCGAGCGCCACGCGCGACGTGCCATCGCGACACACGATCTTGGCGTGGGGCAGTTCTTCGGCCAGGTCGTGGCAGCTCTTCATGCGCCGCTCAAACAGCTTTACCGTGCGTACGCGCCGCTCCAGCGCATCGGCCAGGTGCCGGCCCAGCCGGCTGCCGCCCATAATCGCCACGCGGCTCGGTTGGAAGGTCTCGGCCTGGAAGAGGCGCTGCACCTCCTGCAGGCGGTCGGCCTGGCCAATCAGCGTCACCTGGTCGCCCACACTGATCTTGGCGTCACCGTGCGGGATGAAGCTTTCGCCATCGCGATTGATCACGCCCAACAGCACACCGCTGCGTGGCGTCAGCACATCCTTCAGCGTCTTGCCGTTTACCGTGGGCGTGTGGGCCACGCGCACCTCGCGCATGTGCACGCGCCCCCGGCCAAAGTCTTCCGAGGCGATAATGCCCGGGTGCTCGCAGTAATCCGCGATCTCGAGGGCGCACAGGGCATCCGGGCTCAGGATGTAGTCGAGCCCCAGCACTTCCTCGTATAAGATGGGGTCCTTGATGTACTTGGGATTGTCGACACGCGCCACCACCTGCTTCGCGCCCAGGCCCTTGGCCAGCGCGGCTGCGATCAGGTTGGTCTCGTCGTCGCCCATGGATGCGACAAACAGCTCGGCCGAACCCACGCCGAGTGCCTGCAGCTTGAGCGAAGAGGAGCCATCGCCCAGCACCGTGCTCACGTCGAGGGCATAGTCCACCTCTTCGACACGGTCGGCGTTACTCTCGATGACGGTGACGTCCTGGCGCTCTTTACTGAGCAGACGAGCGAGATGAAATCCCACACGACCGCCCCCGGCGATAAAGATGTTCATGCGAATGGCCGCCCCTGAAGCGCCCCCCGAGACATTTGGCGGATCGTCTGCCATGCCTGCGCGCTGTGTCAAGTGGTGCCGGATGCAACCGGGGATGGCCGCATGGGTGTGAAGTTTACACGCGATGCCGACCGAACCCACGCCCCCGGTGGCCGCGCGCGCCTGTTTGCCGCCGGCCATCGCCGCCCCGCACCCCCGCGCAACGGCATGCAGGGCCGCCAGTGGGTGGTCTATGGCCTGGTGGCGGCGGCCTTTGCCGTGGCGCTGGGCGCCGAGCTGGCCACGCGCGCGCTCGCCTATCGCGGCCAGCCGGTAGAGCGGGGCGCGGCCCAGGTGCTGGCTGTCGAGGCCGATGCGCCGGCGCGCCTGCAGTTGGCGCTGCCGCGTGCCGAAGGCGAAGCCGTGGCCGTATGGAGCAGCGTGCCCCCGGGGCAGACGCTGCCCGAGCCCGGCGCGCGGGTGGCGGTACTCTACCAGTTCAACCGCTGGGGCAGCGGCGCGCGCGTACTCGAATGGGGCGCCCTTGCGCCATAGCGCCGCCGCTTCCTACCATGAAGCGCTTGCTCAACGCGGCCCTGGAACACGCTTCGCCCATGCCCCGACCCGACTATCTCCGCCAGATTTACCGCGCCACCGAGGTCGTGCGGCGCCCAACCTACGGCATCGTGCGGGGCTATCACGAGTTGCCCTACTGTTGTCTGGGCGAGCGCGCCGGCGAGGTTGAAGGCGCCACCAGCGTGCGCGGCAAGATCATGGTGTCGCCCCAGTTCATCGTTCGGCCCGCCGACTATATGCCCGACTACGCCGAGGTCTTCGGCGAGGACAATGTCGACCTCGAACTGCGCGGGCGCCGCTTCGGGTTTATGGGGCTGGCGCGCCGCCCCGTCGAATGCAGCAGCGAATACCTCGAGATACGCCACCACGACCAACCGGTCGAGGCGCTGCTCGACGAGACGCTCGACCAGCTGGCGCGGCACGAAGACATCACGACCGGCGTGATCCTCACGCCCGACAGTCGCTACTATCCGGTGTCCGTCGAGCGCTTTATCAGTACCATCCTCGACGACGAATTCTCGGTCTGAGCGGCCAGGAGAGTCTGCCATGAAGAGCGCCTACGAGAAAGCGATGGAGCGCATGGAAAAGCGCTTCGGCCCCACCCAATCGCTGAGCGACGAACAGCGCGCGGCCATCGCGGAAATCGAGAAGAAATACGACGCCGAAATCGCCCGCGTGACGCTGGACCTCGAGACGCGCATTGCCCAGGCCGCATCGCCCAATGAAGCCGAGGCGGCCGCGGCCGAACTGCGCGCCGAGCGCCAGCGTCTGGACGAGAAACGCGCTGCGGAAAAAGACGCCATCTGGCAACAGCACGGCTGACGCGGCGCGCGTGTGGAGTAGACCGCGGCGCGGCTGGATTCGCTGGGGTGGCTGGGTCCTCTTGCTGGCCCTGCTGGCCGCCGCCTGGGCGGCCGACCAGCGCCTGAAGCACGCGCCGCACGCCGGCCATGCCCCCGACAGCGCGTGGCTGACACTCGAGGTGGCCGATGTGCCCGAAGCCTGGGCGCGTCTCGCCACCTTGCCACCCGGCGAGGCCGCGCGCCAGCACCTGTCCCGCACCCTCCACGAAGCGCAACTGGCCGTCTATCGCCGGGCCGGCATCCGCCCCACACCGCTGCGCTGGCGCGTGTGGCTGGGCGCCCATGGCCTGGCCAGCTGGTCGCCCGGCGGCTGGACCATGAGTGTGCGGCCCGGCCTGCTGGCCCATGCGCTGCACCGATTGCGCGTATGGCGTGGCGAGACCGGCCCGGCCTTCGCCATGGGCGACCTGTACTACGCCTGGCACGACGGCGACCTGGTAATCGGCAGCGACGCCGCACTGGTGACGCGCGATGTCGCGCGCCTTACCCGTGCCACCAGCGACCCCGAACGTGTCGCCGTACGGGTGCGCCGCCCGCGAAGCGGCGCGGGCGCCCTGCAACTGCGTGCGAACCTGGCCTTTGCCATAGATTTCGATGCCGGCGCCCCGGCGCGCCCCGGCCGCACGCTGCGCCTTTCGCCCGAGCAGGCCCAGTGGCCCCTCGTGGTTGCCCTCAGCCAGGGGGCCGACTTGCCCACCGCCGCCGG
>CAYMLC010000036.1:0-13893 GCA_964390765.1 uncultured Nitrospirales bacterium | reverse complement strand
GGTCGCCCGACGGCAAGCGCATTCACGTGGCGCCGGAAGAGCGCGGCAACCTGAAAAGCGCGCTGGTCAAGATTGGTTTCCCGGTTGAAGACCTGGCGGGCTACACCCAGGGCGCGCCGTTGCCCTTGCAGTTGCGCGACCAGACGGTATCGGGCAAAGCCTTCGGCCTGCGCCCCTACCAGCGCGAATCGGTCGATGCCTTCTGGGCGGGCGGCTCGAACGCGGGCGGCAGCGGTGTGGTGGTGCTGCCGTGCGGGGCGGGCAAGACGGTGGTGGCCATCGGCTCAATCGGTGCGGTGCAGTGCGAGACACTGGTCTTGACCACCAACACCGTGGCCGTGCGCCAATGGCGCAACGAACTGCTGGACAAGACTTCGCTGACCGAGGAGCAGATTGGCGAATACAGCGGCGACATGAAAGAGCTGCGCCCGGTCACCATCGCCACCTATCAGATGCTGACCTACCGCCGCTCGAAAGACAGCCCCTTCGTGCACTTCGGCATCTTCGACCAGGGCAACTGGGGGCTCATCGTCTATGATGAAGTGCACCTGCTTCCGGCGCCGGTCTTCCGCGCTACGGCCTCGCTCCAGGCGCGCCGCCGCCTCGGCCTGACCGCCACGCTGGTGCGCGAGGATGGCCGCGAGGAAGATGTCTTCAGCCTCATTGGCCCCAAGAAGTACGACGTGCCGTGGAAGGTGCTCGAGAAACAGGGCTGGATCGCGCAGGCGATGTGCACCGAAATCCGCACGCGCCTGATGGACGAGGACCGCTATCGTTACGCCATTGCCGACAAGCGCGGCAAGTTTCGCATTGCCAGCACCAACCCGACCAAGGCGCGCATCTGCCAGGCGCTTATCGACCAGCACCAGGAAGACAGCATCCTCATCATCGGCCAGTACCTCGACCAGTTGAAGATGCTCAGCAAGCTGTTCAAAGCGCCGATCATCACCGGCAAGACCGCCACGCGCGAGCGCGAAAAACTCTATCAGGCCTTCCGTACCGGCGAGGTGAAGCTGCTCATCGTGTCCAAGGTCGCCAACTTCGCCATCGACCTGCCCGACGCCAACGTCGCCATTCAGGTCTCGGGTACCTTCGGCTCGCGCCAGGAAGAGGCGCAGCGGCTCGGCCGCATCTTGCGTCCCAAGTCCGAGAAGAAGCTCGCGCGCTTTTACTCGGTCGTCTCGCGCGATACGCTCGACCAGGACTACAGTGTCAAGCGGCAACTCTTCCTCACCGAGCAGGGCTACCGTTATGAAATCACGACCGAAGACCAGTATTTTGCGCCCGCCGGCTAATGCGGCTGCGCGGTAGGGGAGCGCCGGGTGGGGGAGCAGACCCACGTCCAAGTGCATGTCGGGCCGCGCCGGTCGGGCCGCGCCGCCGCCATCGATGCGGCCTTCGCCGCCGCCCATCCGCACGCACTGCTGCTGACGCCCACCCGACAATACGCCCGCACGCGCGCCGCAGAGATGGTGAGCGCGGGCCACGTGCCGGGGCTTCTGGGCCGCCCCATCGAATCGCTGACCGCCTTTGCGCAGCGGCTGGTAGAAGCAGAGGTCGGACCCGCGCAGCGGCTCGATGACTGGGAGCGCCTGCTGCTCTTGCGCCGCTGCCTGCACGACTGGGCCGACCAGCACCCCGAATCACCCTATGCCGGGGCCGCCCGCCGCGATGGCGTGGCTGAGCATGTGGCGCGCTTCATCACGCAACTGAAGCAGGCCGCGATCGAGCCGGAGGAATTCACGGTCAAGCTCCACGCCAGCCGCGATGCCGCCCCCGCCGATGACATGGTGGAGGCGGTGTATGAGGACTACCAGTGGCGACTGCGCGAGAGCAGCCAATTCGACGTGCCCGGCCTGTTCTGGCGGGCCTACGACCTGGCCCAGGCTGCCAGGCCCCACGTGCTCGACGGCGTCGTGCATGTGCTGCTCGACGGGTTCGACGACTTCACCCCGTCGGAGCTGCGGTTGGTGGTTGCGCTCGCGGCACACACGCCCATCACGATTGGGCTGAACCTCGACCCCGACCCCGACCGCCAGGACCTGTTCCTTGTGCCCCATCGGACATACGCGGCGATCCGCGAAGCGATGCGGGCGCAGGGCCACAGCATTGGCGTGTCACACACGCACGGCAGCATTCCGCCCGAGTCCTGTGCCCAGTTCGCGGCTGCACACCTCGCCTGGCGCGACTTGCCCCAGGGGCCCGATGCGCTGCGCGACGACCTTGCGGTGGCGCCGGTAAGCGATGCCGCGCACGAGGCGGAGTCGGTTGGCCGCGCGGTCAAGTCCCTGTTGCTGGAAGGTGTGCCGCCCGATGCGGTCGCCGTGGTCGCGCCCAACGCCGAGGCAGCACGCCAGCAACTGACGCCGGTTTTCCAGGAGTTCGGCGTGCCCCTGCAACGGCCCGGGCAGCGGCCGCTGGGCGACAGCCGCCTCGGCCGCTCCCTGTTGCGGCTGTTCACTGCATGGCAGGGCTATTCGCGCGAAGCCGTGCTGGAGGTGCTGTGCGACCCCTGGTGCAACGCGCCCGAGAGCGCAGGTTACTTTCCGCTGCTGGCGCGCGGGCTGGGTGTGGTGGCGGGCGAAGCCGACTGGCGCCGGGCCGCCGAGTGCCCGGCCGCGGCGCTCGACGCATTTCACGACCTGGCCCCCGATGCCGAGACGCTCGCCGATGCCCATGCGGCGCTCGCCCGCGCCTTCGCGCGTTTGTCGGCCGCGCACGTCCTGGTGAATGGGGTACGCGATGCGGCCGCGCTGGTGACCGCGATAAACGAGGCCTGTGAACGCGTAGGCCTCACGCGCGCCGCTGCCGGCGAGGAGGACGCCGCCGAAGCGTGGCACGCCTGGCAGCGCGCGCTGGACGCGCTGGCCCGCTATGCGCCCGCGCTCGACGATGGCGAGTGCGCACTGCGCCTGCTGCGCGAGGCTGTATCGCGTACGCAATACGCGGCCGAGGCCCGAAGCGGCGTACACCTGCACGACCTGGCCACCGCGCGCAACCTGACTTATCGCCATGTGTTTGCCCTCGGCCTCAACGAAGGCGTCTTGCCCGCCCCACCGGCGACCGACAGCCTGTACAACGAAGTGGACCGTGCGGCCCTGCGCGACCAGGGCATCGCCCTGGAAACGGCAGAGGAACGCATCGCGCAGGAGCAACTGCGCTTTCACCATCTGCTCGGTCTGGCCACCGAGCGCCTGACCCTGCACTACCGCCTGCTCAGTGGCAGCGGACGCGAGGCCCTGCCCAGCCCCTTTGTTGCCGATGTCGTACAGCTGCTGGGCGATGGCTACCGCATTGCTGCGCCCGCGCCGCTGGCCGATGCCTTCGTGCCTTGGCCCGGCTCGGCCGCTTCGCTGCGCGACGTGCGCAATGCATTGTTCCTGCGCGCCCCTTCGCAGGCGGAGGCCTGGTCCGAATTTGCGGCCACGCGGGCCGGGGTGCTGGCAGAGACCTGCCGCTACGACAGTGCGCCCTACGGCCCGTACGACGGCGTGCTCGAGGCGCCCCCGGTTGCCGCGCTGGTCTCGGAACGCCACGGCGACGCGCACCTCTGGAGTGCGCATCAACTCGAGATGTATCTGGACTGTCCGTTCCAGTTCTTTGCCCAGCGCCTCTGCCGCATAAGCGACATTCCCGCGCCCGCCTACGGCTTCGACGCACTGCTGCGCGGCGACCTGATTCATCGCGCGTTGCAGTTGCTGGCCACGCAAGACGGACTGCGCACGCCGGGTACCGCCCAGCCTAGCGACGTGCGCGCGGCACTCGATAGTGCCTACGCCAGCAGGCGCAAAGCACTATTGCGCTACGCGCCCCGCGTGGCCGCCATCGAGCGCGACCGGTTGGAGCGCCAGCTTCTGCGCTATTGCGCGCGCGAGCCCGAGTTGGAATTCGCGGGTACGCCCGTCGCCCTCGAGGCGCGCTTCGGGCGCCCCGGCGATGGTGCGGCAGCGGACGATGCGTGCGTGGTTGTCGAGACGCCGGCCGGCGCTGTTCGCCTCACGGGCCGCATCGACCGGGTCGACCGCACCGCGCAGGGACTGTGCGTGATCGACTATAAGAGTGGCGAGGTGCCGCAGCCCAAGGAACTGACTGCGGGCTTCGCGCTGCAGGTAATGGTCTACGCATGGGCGTGTGAAGTGCTGTGGCCCGATACGCCGTGCGCCGCGGGCTACTATGTGCCTGTGACCCGGCCGGCGAAGGTGCCCAGGGATGCGCTGGGTAAGCGCCTGAGGACGCCGGAGTGGAATGAACGCAACGAGGCCGCGCGCAAGTGTATTGCCGATGCGGTGCAGGGCGTGCGCGCGGGCTGGTTCCCGCCGCAGCGCCGCGGCAAGACGTGCTATGGGTGCGGTACCGCGCACGCCTGCCGGCACGAGACCGGCCGCATCCGCCGCAAGGGCAGCGCAGGAGAGTGGGACGATGCAGATGAGGATTAGGGCCTGGGCGGCAGCGGCTGTGCTGTCTTGGATGGGAGCTGTCAACGCCGTGGCGGTCGAGATTCCGCTCGAGCGTCTCGCGCAACTGGAACCCCCTATCCTGGTCTACACGGCGCGCGACGCGGAAACCGCAGAGACGACGCTCTACGCCGCGAGCGCAACGGGCGGCGCCCCCCTTGCGCTGACCCGTGCGCCTTTTCTCGAAGCGCTCGCGCTGAGCGAGGGCGACATCATGGTGGCGCTCGGCACGCGCCCGGGCGATGTGCGCCTCTATGTGCTCGACCTGCTGGCGCCGTCGGCCATGCAAGGCGTCAGCACCCGTGCCGGCATCGCGCCCACATGGTTTCGCAACCGTGCCGAGCACGTGCAGGTGAATCAGGAAACGGGCGATGTGCACGTGCTGATCGATGCGAGCGGCGCAGGTGACCTCGAATGGATCCGCTACAACTTCCGCACCAACACCGTGGTCGCGCGCCAACTGCTATCGCGCCAGCAACTGCAGAACACCCTGCGCGCGCAACTGTCGCTGCACGTGTCGCCCAACGGCAAATACATCGCCTTCTTCGAGCGCACCGATACCCCCGTCGGCCTGCGGCCCGGAACGCGAAAGTATGTACTGAAGGTATTCGAGACGACCGGGCTGAACCGCGTGCTCACGCTCGATTTCGATGTCTTTCTGCGCCTGGCGCCAGAATCCGCCGTGTCGGTAGCCCGGCCCAGCCTCATCTGGCTCGATGGCGAGAACGTGCTCTATCCGTCCGCCACCATGCAGGGGGGCGCACGCCAGGTATTGCTGGAATGGCGCACCGGCAACGCGGTCAGTTTCGAAGCCGCACCGCTGTTCACCAACTCCTTCACACTGCCGCTCGAGAATCCCACGCTCTACCGCGATGCCGTGACCCGGCAGATTCGCTACGTGCCCGGCGTCCCCGGGCAGCCGCCCTTCATTATCGATCCGAAGACCGAGGCCGCCAGCCCGCTCAGCAACGCCTGGCGGCCGGCACTCCGCGTTGAAGGCCAAAGCGTGACGGTGACGTATGGCGACCGCGTGCGCTTTGCCGGCGAGCACTTCGGCCGCGCGCTGCCCCATTACGCCGGCACGCTCGACCAGTCGGCCATTGCCTTCGTGCTGGCCGCGCCGCCCGATACCGCGCCGCAGATGGAGTTGTTTGCCGCGGGCAACGGCAGCGCGCGCAGCCTGCACGGGCCCGCACCGGAAATCCGCACCGTGGCCTGGCTGCCGCTCGGGCAATAGGCGGCCGCCCGTGAAACGCACCGGCGCCCAGCAACAGGCTATCGAGAGCAATGCCCGGCGCATCTGTGTGGCGGCGGGTGCGGGCTCGGGCAAGACCCGCGTGCTGGTCGAGCGCATCATGCGGCTCTTGCGCCAAGAGGTGGGCCTCGAACAGGTGGTGGCCATCACCTTTACCGAGAAGGCCGCGGCCGAATTGAGCGAGCGCCTGCGCGCCGCCTTCCGCGAGGCGGCCGCGGGTGGCGACCCGCAAACGGTCAACTACTGGCGGGCCCTGGAACGCCGCCTGCCGGCCGCACGCATCACCACCATTCATGGATTCTGTGCGCGCATCCTGCGCGAGCACGCCCTTGCCGCCGGCATCGACCCGGCCTTCACCATGCTCGACGCGACGCAGGGCCTGCTGCTGCGCCAGCGCACCGTGCGCGAGGCGCTGGAAACCCGGCTCGACGCCGAAGACCCGGCCTTCACCACGCTGGCCGTCGAATTCGGGATCGATACGCTGCACGAAATCCTGGTGCGCCTGCTGGCCGAACGCGGCGCGACGGAAGCAGCCTTCGCCCGATTGCCCGACACCGACGACAGCGTCGAGCACTGGCGCGACGGACTGGGCTCAATCGCCATCGACGCCCACCGCGCTCGCCTCGGCCGGCTGCCGGGCAGCGTGACCGTCGCGCGGTACCGCGCGGACCTGCGCCGCTTCGATGACACGTGCAGCAAAGACACCGACAAGCGCGTGGTCCTGCACCGCGCCTACCACGAGATGCTGAATGCCATCGACAGTGCTGAGGGGCCGATCGCAGTCGAGCGTGCGTTGGAATCGGTGGCGGGGCTATCGGCACAAGGCACGCGCGCCAAGAACTGGACGCTTTCCCCAGAGGGGCTTGAGGCGCTCAAGGACATCCACCAGCAAATCAAGACATGGGTAGCGGGTCTGGTGCTGCCCGAGGCCAATCCCACGGTCGAGTTGCGCGCCGCGGAATACACGCGCGCGCTGGCGCAAGCTTTCACCCAGTGCGCCGATGTCTACACCGCGGCTAAAGATGCGCTGCCCGCCCTCGATTTCGACGACCTGATCCTGCGTACCGAAGCGCTCCTGCGCGATCAGCCGGCGGTGCGCGCACGCGTCGCGCAGGGCATTGCGCATCTGCTCATCGACGAGTTTCAGGATACCGACGGGGTGCAACTGGCACTGGCCGAGCTGTTGGCCGAAGCGCGGCCCGGGCCCAGCCTCTTTATCGTGGGCGATGCCAAGCAGTCGATCTACGGTTTTCGCGGTGCCGAGGTGCAAGTCTTCGGTGAGGCCCAGGCACGCGCCGAGCGCGCGGGCGGCGCCGTCATCCCGATGCGGCAGAACTTCCGCACGCGCGCCCACGTGCTGGCTTTCATCAACGCGCTCTTCGGCGAGAGCCACCTGCTCGATGCGGTCGAGCGGCCCTACGCCGGTCTCGACCCGTTCCGGGCCGCGGCTGACGATGCGCCCGCGGTAGAGGTGCTGTTACCGCCGGCAATCGAGGATGGCAACGTGGAAGACTACCGTACGGCCGAGGCCGAACTGCTGGCCACGCACCTGCGGCGGCTGGTCGATGACCCGCAGCAGACCATCGAAGATCCCGAGACGGGCCAGCCGCGCCCCATCCGCTATGCAGACATCGCGCTGCTCTTTCGCACCACCACCCATCTCGGCATCTACGAAGAAGCGCTGCGCCGTGCCGGGGTTTCCCATCATGTCGGCGCTGGCGCCACCTTCTACCGCCAACAGGAAGTGTGCGACCTGGCCAACCTGCTGCGGGTCGTGGCCGACCCATGGGATGAAGCGGCGCTCTTTGCCACCCTGCGCGCGCCGTGCATCGCCCTGCGCGACGACAGCCTGCTGCTGCTGGCGCAGGAGGGCTTGGCGCGCACCTTCAACGCGCGCCGCCGCTTAGCGGACTTTCCCGAGCCAGAGGTGCTGGCGCGCGCCCACACCCTGCTGGACGAATTGCGCGAATACCGCCATGCGCCGCTGCCGGAGCTGGTGCGCCGCGCGCTCGACATGAGCGGGCTCGAGGCCATCGCGCTCGCGCAGCACCACGGGCTGCGGCGTGCGGCCAATCTGCGCAAGACACTCGATGCCGCGCATACCCTGGCTGCGGGGGGCGGTGGTCTGCGCACCCTGATCGACTACCTCGAGACGGTGCGCGTGCACGAGGTGCGCGAACCCGAGGCGCCTCTGCAACCCGCGGGCGACGGTGCCGTGATGCTGATGACGGTACACGGTGCGAAAGGACTGGAGTACCCCGTGGTCGGCCTGGTTGACATCACTGCGGGGACCGGCAGCGGCAACCGCAGCAAGCACCCCTTTGCCATGCGCCGCGGTCTTGGCATTGTGCTGTGCGGCAGCGATGAGAAGGGCGACCGCGACACCCCCCAGTTGAAGGCGGTGCTGCAGACCCTGGTCAAGGAAGCCGAGGCCGAGGAGAGCGCGCGCCTGCTCTATGTGGCCCTGACCCGTGCCCGCGACCGCATCATCCTCAGCGGGTCGACCGAGTCGCGCCAATACGCGGCCAGTTGGCTCGGCACCATCGACAAGACCTTTGGCGATGTTTTTCAAGGTGAAGCAACGGCCTTCGGTCGCGAGGGATGGTCGGGGCGTATCCTGCGCACTGCGGTGCAGGGGGGTGGGTACGCAGGCGCCGCCGCGTCCGAGGCGCCAGTCGACCACGAAGCATTGCGCCGTCGCATTGCGCCCGTCACCGCGGTGGCAGCTCGCCAGCGCATCGTCTCGGTGTCGGCATTGCTCGATGCGATTGCGGGTGGCGTGCTCGTGGGCGCACCTTCGCATAGCGCAAGCGCCGCCGAGGCGCGCCGCCGCGGTACGATGGTGCATGCCGTGTTCGAGCACTGGTCGCCAGGTATTGCGGTCGAGGCACTGGCCGAGCGCGTGGCGCATGCCTGCGCACTCAACCCTGGTGAGCAAACCGCACTGGCGCAGTCACTACCCGAACTACTGGCGCGTTTCGCCGCAAGCCCGTGGCCCGCCCGCCTGGCCGCAGCGGGTACGCGCCGCGAAGTGCCCTTTCTCATCCCCCTCGGCGAATCGCTCTTGAACGGTACGCTCGATGTGCTCTTTGCCGATGGCACCGTGCTCGACTACAAGACCGGCACGCCCAACTCACTCGAACGCTACGAACTGCAACTGCGCCTGTATGCCGCCGCCGTGCGCCGTCTGGTGGGCACCCTGCCGCCCGCCTGTGCGCTCTACTTCTGCGACACCGGCGAGACGCATCCCGTGGCCTTCGACGCCGGCCAGTTGGACGAGACACTGGCCGCTGCCATACGCGCACTGGCGGCCACGCCGCCCGACAGCGAGGCGGTGAACGTGGGGGACCAATGACCGCGGGCGCTTCATGACGGCCGGCCTCCCCGCGCAGGCAGAGCATCTCGCCGACCGGCGAGCCTACGTCGTGCTGACCGGCGTCTTTGTGCTGGTGCACGCCGTCTTCTACGCCGCCGGCCTGCGCTTCGACCGCACGACGCTCATCGAGGTGATGCATTTCCTCGACCCCGAATTGTTGCGCACGCAATTCTGGGAGAGCATATGGTACCTGCACATCCAGCCGCCGCTGCTCAACGTCTTCACCGGGGCCGTGCTCATGCTCACGCCCGATGCGGCATGGCTGTTTCAGGTGTGTTTTCTCGGTTTCGGTCTTTCGCTCTATCTGAGCGTCTATGCGCTTCAGCGCTGGTTTGGCGTGCGCCGCGCCATCGCCGGCGCCATCGCGATCGCGCTGCTCCTCAGTCCGTCGTTTCTACTTTATGAACACTTCCTCCTCTACACGCTGCCGTGCGCCGCGCTGCTGACCGGGGCCGCCGTGGCCCTCGCGCAGGCGCTCGAGCGCCGCTCGGTCGCGTGGCTGGCCGGCTTCTTCGTCCTGCTGCTGGTGCTCTGTGCCACGCGCAGCCTTTTCCATCTCGCGTTCTACCTCGTTGCGTGGGGCGCGGTCGGCATCGTGGCGCGTGGCTGGCGGCGGCGTGCGCTGCTCACCGGACTCGCGCCGGCGATCTTGCTGGTTGCGCTCTACGCCAAGACCGCCGTGCTCTTCGGTCCATTCAGTGTCAGCACGATCATGCCCAAGAACCTGTGGATCATGACCGCCGGCAATCTGCGCTGGGACGATAAGGTCGCCATGGGCGAGCGCGGCGAACTGTCCGCACTCTCGCTCATCAACCGCTGGGCCAGCCTCGACGCCTACCCCGACCAGTATCGCGCCGTGCCCCCGCGCTTTCAGCACGTCGAAGTGCTCACGACCTCGCACAAGTCAACCGGGGCCGTGAACTACAACCACTACGGCTATCTGGCAATCTGCGACGTCTACCTCGAGGACGCGGTCTATGTCCTCAAGCAGCAACCGCGCGTCTACGCCATCAGCGTGGCGCTGTCCAGCTACCGCTACTTCCGCCCACCCAGTGCACTCGCCGTATCGCCCGTCAACCGCGACCGCCTGCTGCCCTACGTCGAGGCCTTCGACGCCATCGCCTATGGCCGCTGGCCTTTTCCGCTCGACCCCGATGGCTTCCTGATGGCGCGTGGTGGCAGTCCCCCTTATGTGTTCCTGCTGGTCGGGTTGCCGGCGCTGGCCCTCTTCGGTTTGTGGCGGCTGGTGCGTGGCGGTTGGCCGCTCGATCCGCGCCGTGCCGTGCTGGCCTTCATGCTCTTCAGCATCGCCACGGTGTTCGGCCTGGGCGTCGCCTTCGACTTCCTCGAGACCAACCGCTACCGCCTCATGAGCGACGGCTTCTACCTCGTGCTGCTCGGGCTCGCCATGGAATTGCTGTGGCGCCGCCTTGGCGCCGCGCGCCGCCGCACCGTATGATGACCGGATGCGTGTGCTCACCGCCTGGCTGGCGGCGCTGCTGTGCCTGCTGGCCGCCGGCGTCCCCGCGCAACTCGACCTGAAACATCGAGACGCCGCCCCGTTTCGCATTCACTACGAAGCCGCCTACGAGGGGCTGGCCCAGGACACGGCCCACACCCTGCACGAGGCGCTTGCCGACTTTGGGCCCTACCTCGATGCGGGCGAAACGCCGATCGATGTCGTCATCGCAACTTCGCCCCAGATCTTCACACGCTTCGCCGGTGCACGCTTCGACGTCTTGCAGGTGAACGGCATTGCCCGTACCGAAGGCGACAAGGCCTTGATCATGGTGAAGGGGCCAGGCTTGCGAACGCCGGGCAGCGACTACGTGGGTACCCTGCGCCACGAGCTGGTGCACGTGATGCTCGCGCGCAGCACCGACGTAAGCATCCTGCCCCGCTGGCTGAACGAAGGCCTGGCCATGATGCTGGCCAACGAGTACTACTGGCAGAGCCGCTGGCGCATGGCCCAGGCGCTTGCCCGGCGTACGCTCATCCCCTATGACCGCATCGATGCGCAACTGCGCCAGCCCGGGCACGGGGTCATCTTCAGCGATGCCTACGCCCAGTCACTCGCGATGACCCAGTTCCTGCGCGACCGCTATGGCGAAGAGGCGCTGTGGTCCATCGTGCGCGATATCGGCGCGGGCGACAGCTTCCCCCAGGCGCTCAAGCGGCGCACCGGCCTGAGCGAGGCCGCGTTCTTTGGCCACTTCGAAGGCTCGCTCTGGTATCTCGGTATCTTCGGCGTTATCACGGGGGCGTCGTCTTCGCGCTCGGCGCGCTGTTGCTCGTACTGGCCTACCTGCGCAAGTCGTGGCGCAACCGGCAGACCTATCAGCGCATGCGCGAAGAGGAGGCCGAAGAGGATGCGGGGCCACCCGTGGCCACGTGGGATGAAGTGGTGGAGGGGCCCTACGAGTGGGAGCGCGACGACGACGCCCGCCTGTGAGGCACGCGGGCTCCTGGTTGGATGGCTCCTGGTTGGATGGCTCGTGGTTGGATTATGCGCCGCACGCCACGCACAATAGCGCCCATCATCGGCCGCGGTAAGTAGCATGCCTATCTTCGATCCCAACACCCTCGAAGCCCAGCCCTCTCGGCCTTTGCCCTTTGGCGCCCACGTGCGCCACGGCGGTGTGCATTTCAGTGTCTTCAGCCGCCACGCCGAGCGGCTGTGGCTTGGGCTCTTTCACGATGCGAACGACACCGAGCCCGCCTGGACCTACCGCTTCGAGCCGCAGCGCGACCGCTTTGGCGACTGTTGGTCCGTCTTCGTCCGGGGTCTGGGCGAGGGCGCATGCTACGCCTATCGCGCCGATGGCCCCAACGATTTCGCCGCCGGCCACCACTACGATCCCGGGGCGTGGGTTATCGACCCCTATGCCCGCGCGATTCGGGGCGACATCGCCGCGAACCGGATGAAGGGCGTGACAGTGCGCAGCGGCCCGCTGCCCGGCGCACGCCCGCGCACGCCCATGCACGAGACCGTCATCTACGAGACGCATGTGCGTGGCCTGACCCGCCACGCGAGTGCGGGCGTCGAACAACCGGGCACGTATGCCGGGCTTATCGAGAAGATTCCCTATCTGAAAGACCTGGGCGTGACGGCGGTCGAGTTGTTGCCCGTGCACGAATGCGGCGAGCCCGAGCTCGTGAACGCGCACCCGGAAGAGGATGCGCCACTCTCCAACTACTGGGGCTACAACACGCTCGGCTTCTTCGCGCCGGCCTCGCGTTTTGCCGAGAGCGGAGACGGCTACGACGCGGTGGGCGAGTTTCGCGCCATGGCCGACGCCCTGCACGCGGCCGGCCTCGAGCTGTATCTCGATGTGGTCTACAACCACACCAGCGAGGGCAACGAGCACGGCTACACGCAGTCGTTTCGCGGGCTCGACAACCAGGTCTATTACCTGCTCACGCGCGAAGGCTACTACGTTAACCACTCGGGCGTGGGCAATACCTTGAAGACCGGGCACCCGGTTGTGCAGGAACTTATCCTCGACAGCCTGCGCTATTGGGTGATCGAGATGGGGGTCGATGGGTTTCGCTTCGACCTCGCCAGCATCCTCAACCGCGACCGGCACGGCAACCTGCTCAACGATGCGCCGCTCATCCAGCGTATCGCCGATGACCCCGCCCTCCAGGGTGTCAAGATGATCGCCG
This sequence comes from uncultured Nitrospirales bacterium, assembly GCA_964390765.1. Taxonomy (GTDB): domain Bacteria; phylum Hydrogenedentota; class Hydrogenedentia; order Hydrogenedentales; family JAGMZX01; genus CAYMLC01. The sequence continues at coordinate 1,142 of CAYMLC010000036.1, read as the reverse complement.
AAGCGTGGGACGCAGGCGGCGCCTACCAGGTGGGCGGCTTCAGCGGCTGGCGCTGGGCCGAGTGGAACGGCCGATACCGCGACGACGTGCGCCGCTTCTGGCGGGGCGATTCGGGGATGCGCGGCCCCTTCGCCACGCGCATCACGGGCAGCAGCGACCTGTTCAACCACCACGGCCGCTCCACCCTCAACAGCGTCAACTTCGTGACCGCGCACGATGGCTTCACCCTGCGCGACCAGGTGTCGTACACGGAAAAGCGCAACTGGCTGAATGGTGAAGACAACCGCGATGGCCACGATGAGAACTTCAGCATTAACTGCGGAGTGGAAGGCGAGACCGACAACGCGCCCGTGAACACCCTGCGCGTGCGCATGCAGCGCAATTTCCTGGGCACGCTCTTTCTTTCGCTCGGCGTGCCCATGCTGCTCGGCGGCGACGAGTTCGGCCGTACCCAGCGCGGCAACAACAATGCCTATTGCCAGGACAACGACCTGTCGTGGTTCGATTGGACGCTGGCCGAAAAGAATGCCGACCTGGTGCGCTTCGTGCGCGGGCTCATTCGCTACCGCCGCGCCAACCCGGTCTTTGCGCGGCGCGCTTTCTTCAATGGTGAAGCGCAGGAAGAAGGGCCCGACATCCGCTGGTTCGACGAGCGCGGCCGCGCACCGCAGTGGGAGCGTGCCCGCGCCACGCTGGCGCTATGGATCAATGGGCGCGAGAACGGCGGCATGCCGCTCTTCTTCATGTTCAACAGCCTTGAATACGGCGTCGAATTTCGTGTGCCTGCCGGCACGTGGTACATGCACGTACACACCGGGCGCCCGGCCCCCTACGACGTGATTGGTCCGGATACCCCACGCGTGGCGACCATAAGGCGGCGGCTCCTGCTGCCGCGCAAATGTCTGGTGGTGGCTGGCGGGGCAGTGCGGCCCCCCGGAATGCAGCCGGACGAGGCCTAAGCCGCGGCCCTATTCCGCCGGAACGGCAGCGCTCATAATGGCCGCGGTACGCTCTTGCCCGCCGCTCGCGCGCCACAGGCCCTCACCGCTGAACATCACCTCGCCGCTGGCGTCTTCAGGCGGCGTCGCCTCATAGGTGAACGACATCGGGAACTCCGGCATCTGCGTCCAGAGGAAGGACAC
>CAYMLC010000035.1:5727-13933 GCA_964390765.1 uncultured Nitrospirales bacterium | reverse complement strand
GGTCAGCAAGGTGAACGGCGCCATTGCGGGCGGCGCATTGAAGAACCGCGGGGGGGAGGTGGTTGCCGAGCCTATCGAGGGCGGACTGATTCGCGAGGACGGCGCCTATCTCTATCCGATTCGCGATGACATACCCGTGATGATTATCGACGAAGGTATTCCGCTGGCCGGATTGCAGGAGTAGCCGGACAACAGCACAGCGGAACGTGGCGCAGGAAGGTATCGATCGGCCGGCCACCACCCTACATGCGCGAAGCGCGTGGGTTGCCACATGCCGCATTTCGGTTGCGCGCGGGGAGCCGCATGGCGAAGCATCTGAGTGAACAGGCCGGGGCCTCGGCCGAGGCGAACCCACCCGCCGGCGAGTTGCTCGCCTATTTCAACCAACTCGCCCAGCACGACGACCACATCTTTCTATTCTGGTCTTTGGCGGCGCAGCGTTTCGTCTTCGTCAGCGCTGGCTACGAGAAGATTTTCGGATCGGCGCCCGCGGTGTTGCGCGCCGATCCGGGCCACTGGCTGAGCCGGGTGGCCCGCGCCGATGTGCCCACCGCGCGTGCCTTGCTCGAAGGCTGGGCCACGCACAATGCCGCGCGTGCCCGCGAGGGCGAGTACCGCGTGTACGACGCGGACGATGTACAGCGCTGGGTGCTGCATCGCGTGACCGGCGTGCGCAACGAGGCCGGTGCGCTTATCGGTCTGAGTAGCATCATCGTGGATGTGTCGCCGCGCGTGCTGGCCACTGAAGCCCTGCGCCTGTCGGAAGAGAAGTACCGCAACATCTTTGAACGGGCGGGTATCGGCATTTTCCAGAGCACGGTGTCGGGCCGCTTTCTGAATCTGAATTCGGCGCTTGCGCGAATGCTGGGCTATGCTTCGCCGCTCGACGCGATTAACAACATCGACGATATTCGAACGCAGGTCTACGCCGACCCCGATTCGCGGCATGCCCTGCTGGATGCACTGTACAAGAAAGACGGGCTGACGCGTATCGAGACCCGCGTCCGCCGCCGCAATGCCGCCCCCTTCTACGCCCAGATTCATGCGCGCCTGGCCTATGGAGAAGACGGTGCGCCGCTTTACCTCGAGGGCTTTGTCGAGGATGTGAACGAGCGCCGGATGGCGCAGGACGCCCTGGCGCGCAGCCAACAACGTCTGCGCCAGATCCTGGACCAGCTCCCCGCCGTGGTATGGACCACCGACCGGCGCCTCGTCTTCACGTCCTCGCGCGGGGCTGGCCTGCGCGCGATTGGGCTCGACACCGACCAGGTTGTCGGGCAGCGTCTGGCCGATTATTTCGGTGAGAGCCCAAACTTCGAAGAGGTGCGCGCCCATCACGAGGAGGCGCTGAACGGTGGCTCCGTAAACTTTGAAGTCGAGTGGGCCGACCGTGTGTTTCAGGCGCATGTCGAGCCGCTGCTCGATAGACCCGGCGCTGTGGCCTCTGGCGTTATCGGTGTGGCGATCGACGTGACGGCACGGCGCGCACTCGAGGAAGAGCGCGACCGCCTGTTCAATCTTTCGACAGACCTGATGCTGGTGGTCGAGTTGCGCGGGCCTATCCGCCAAGTCAACCGCGCGTGGACCGAACTGCTGCAATGGACGCCCGAAGAGCTACAGCGAGAGCAATTGCTCGGCCTGATGCACCCCGACGATACCGAAGCCGCTGAACAACAGATTCAGCGGCTGGAGAAGGGCGAGCCGGTTCGCTTTTTCGAAGTACGCATGCGGCGGAAGGACGGCGCCTATCGGCTCATTTCCTGGAACGCGTTCAGCACGCAAGAGGGACCCCTAGCCTATGCCGTGGGGCGCGACATTACGGAGCGCCGCCGCCTGCAGTCGGAACAGCGCGAACTGGAACGCCACCGCCAGCAGACCGAGAAGCTCGAGAGTCTCGGGGTGTTGGCCGGTGGCATCGCGCACGACTTCAACAACATGCTGACCGCGGTGCTGGGGCATGCGCAGATGGCGGCCATGCGCCTGCCACAAGATGCGCCCGTGCAGAAGAATGTCGCCGAGATCGAGCGGGCAGCGCGCCGGGCTTCGGAAGTCACGCGCGAGATGCTGGCCTACGCCGGACGCGAGCGCGGCGCACGCGAGCCGCTGTGCCTGACCAAGCTGGTGCGCGATATGGCGAACCTGCTGGAGAGTTCGGTGCCCCGCACCACGCAATTGCACTACGACTTGAGCGAGGACCTGCCGCGCATCGAGGGCACGAGTGCCGAACTCTGGCAGGTGATTATTCGGCTGGTGATGAGCGGGAGCGAGGCACTGGCCCAGCGCCCGGGCGAGGTGTTTGTGCGCACGGGCGAGGTCGAACTGGGCGTGCAGGACCTGCAGCGGCTGCAGCCCCCAGACACCCTGGAGGCTGCGCCGGCCGTCTATCTCGAAGTGGCCGATACCGCCAGCCGGCACACCGGCGATCTGCTGGCTGAACTGGGGTTGGCAAAGGCCGGCGGTTCCCCAACCCCGGCCAGTGGGCTGGCCACCGTACAGGCGATTGTGCGCGCACATGAGGGTGCGTTGGAAGCGCGCACCGACGACGACGGCCATGCCGCGGTGCGGGTGTACCTGCCGCCCATTGGCACGCGCCCGCGTTAGTCCGAGCGCCGCCCCGCCAGTATTTGATAAACTGCCCGGATGAAAAATCTACACCAGATCCGCGAGATTTCCACACTTTCGTTCAACGAGCGTGTGTTGCAGGAGGCGGAAGACACGCGCAATCCGGTGCTGGAGCGCCTGAAGTTTCTGGGGATCTTCTCCTCGAATATGGACGAGTTCTTCAAGGTGCGCGTGGCCAGTATTCACCGGCGCATCGAACTGGGCAACAAGCCCATGGAAGAAGTGCTCGAGACCGTCAGCCGACAGGCCCAGCGCCTCGACGACCGCTTCCGTACTGCCTACGCCAGTATCATTCGCGAACTGGCGGGCGAGGGCGTCAACGTGTTGACCGAGCGTGACGTCGACCCTGAGAGCGAACTGGCCCACTGGCTGTCGACCACCTTCAGCAACCACATTCTGCCGCGGCTTGTGCCGCTCATTGTCCAAGAAGGCCGTACGTTCCCGACACTGGTCGACGGCGCCCTGTACCTGGGCGTCGCCATGTGGGGCCAACAGAAGCGCTACGCAATTCTGGAGCTGCCGCGTGACCTGCCACGTTTCGTTGAGTTGCCTACCCGCGACATCATGTACATCGACGATGTCATTCGTTTCTCCCTGAATGACCTCTTTTATCTGTTCGAGTACGAGCGCATCGGCGCGTTCGAGTTCAAGCTCTCGCGCGATGCGGAACTCGACATCGACAACGACTTCAGTGAAGACTATGTGCGCATGATGGAGCGCGAATTGGCCAAGCGCGACGGTGGCCGGCCAACGCGCTTTGTCTATGATCCCGAGATGCCGCCGGGTCTCTTGCGCGTGCTGCTCAAGGAGCTGCGTATCAGCGATTACGATACGCTCATCGGCGCCGGGCGCTATCACAACATGAAAGACCTGATGAAGTTTCCGGTGCGCCGGGCGGACCTGAAGTTCGACAAGCGCGAGCCCTTGCCCCATCCCGTCCTCGACCAGTCCACGGGTGCGATGCTCGACACCGTCTGCCAGCGCGACGTGGTGGTGCACTACCCCTATCAATCGTTCAGCCAGGTGCTGCGGCTTCTACGCGAAGCGGCCATCCACCCCGAGGTGCGTGGCATCAAGATGACGCTCTATCGCGCGGCGGAAAACTCGCAGGTGGTGAATTCACTCATTAACGCAGCGCGCAACGGTAAGAGCATATTTGTTTCCATTGAACTTCAGGCGCGTTTCGACGAAGAAAATAACATTGCGATTTCAGAGCGCCTCACCGAAGCCGGCGCCACGGTCGTCTTCGGTCTGCCGCCGATGAAGGTGCACTCTAAACTGATTCTGGTGGATTATGGCGGGCGACTGGTGGCGGGCCTGTCCACCGGGAACTTTAATGAAAAGACCGGTGACCTCTATATTGACAGCACAATGTTTACCACAAATAAACGCATGACGCGCGATGTCGACGATGTGTTTCAGTTTCTCGAACGCGCCTCGCGCATGCGCATGCTGAAGCCGCCCCGCTTTCGCGAACTCATGGTCTCGCCCTTCAACACGCGCAAGACCTTTATGCGTCTCTTGCGCCGCGAGCGCGACAAGGGGGCCGAAGGTTACGTGTTCATCAAGGCCAACCACCTGACGGACGAACGCATTATCGACTGCATTGTCGAAGCGGCGGATGCGGGCGTGCAGATGGACCTGGTGATTCGTACCACCTATGCCATGTTGCCGCACCCGAATATCCGCGCGATTTCCATCCTCGACCGCTACCTTGAACATCAGCGCGTTTATATCTTTGGGCGGGACGAATCGCGCGTGGTTTATCTCAGTAGTGCGGACCTGATGGAGCGCAACCTGGATTGGCGGGTCGAAGCGGGCTTTCCCGTGCGTGATCCGCAACTGGCCGAGGAAGTTTATGACATGATGCAGTTGCAGGTGCGTGACAATGTGAAGGCGCGTGTGCTGGACCAGACGCAGTCCAACAAATATGTGCCCCACGAGGGAGAACCCACGCGGGCCCAGGACGCCATCTATGCCTACTTGCGCGATGTGGGGTACCGTGCCCGGCAAGCGCACGGCAACGCGGAATTGCAGCAGGTAAACGGCCGGTGATACGGTCGCACCGCTCACCCGCACACTGGCACGCGCCCTAGCTAGGGGGGGGAACAATACCCTATGCCCGACGACCGCGTATTGCAGACGTGGCTGGCCACCATCGACGAGGGCTTCGCCACGGCGGTGCAATGCTTCCGCGACGTGCTCGAGGAATTGGGCGAAGGCCGCCTGGCCTATGCCTTGCCCTGGTGTGAAGATGCGCCCGCGCCTCCGGCCGATGCCCCGCCCATCGGCACCCTCAATCGCGAACTCCAGGTTCTTTCCATCGCTTTTCAATTGTTGAATCTGGTTGAAGAAACCGCGGCCGTGCAGGCGCGTCGCGCCGGCGAGGCCGAGCACGGCGTGCTGGGCGAGCCCGGGGCGTGGGGGCAGAACATTCGCCAACTGTTCGCACACGGCCGTACCGAAGACGAGATCCTCGCCGCATTGCGTGAGGTAATCGTGGAAGTCGTGTTGACTGCGCACCCGACCGAGGCCAAGCGCCCCGTCGTATTGCGGCAGAATCGCGCGCTGTTCGCACTGGTACAGGCGCTGCGCGACAGCGGCGCCAATCCGCGTGAAGCGGCCGAGACCCGCGAGCGCATCAAGCTGGCCCTGGAGCGGCGCTGGCGCACGGGAGAGATGTATCTGCGCAAGCCCGGCGTCGAGACCGAACTCACCTACATGCTCGACTATCTGCGCAATGTCTTCCCCCGGGTCCTGCCCGTGCTCGATGCGCGCCTGCGGGAAGCCTGGTGCGCGGCCGGTGGCAACGCGGAACGCCTCTCCACGCCCGAGGCGTATCCGCGCCTGCGCTTCGGCGACTGGGTCGGTGGCGATCGTGATGGCCACCCCTTCGTCACGCCGCGGGTCACCGCGGATACCTTGGCGCGGCTGCGTGCCAATGCCATCGAGGTGATTGCCACACAGCTCGACGACTTGGAAGAGGCGCTATCGCTGTCCGATCTCTTTCAGACGCCGCCGCCCTTCTTTACCGCGGCGCTGCAGGGCAAGCTGCAACAGGCCAATCCCGCCGCCGCCGCTGCGGCCGATGCACTGCCCCACGAACCCTGGCGGCAGTACGTCGCGTTAATGCGCCATGCGCTGCCAGCCGGCGTGCCGGCAGACGCCGCCTATGCGCGGCCGGATGAGCTGCTGGCCGACCTCGCCGTACTGCGCCAATCGCTCGATGCCGTGGGCGCGGCCCGTCTGGCGAGGGCCTATGTCCTGCCGCTCGAGCGCAGTGTGCAGTGCTTCGGCTTTCATACCGCCGCACTCGACATCCGTCAGAACAGCAACTTTCACGATCGTGCCCTGGTGCAGTTGGCCGCTGCCGCCGATCTCGATATGAGTGCCTGGCCGGCCTGGCCCGAAGAGCGCCGCCGCGAGTGGCTGGCGGGCGAACTGAACAGCCTGCGCCCGCTGGCGCCGCCGCGCGCCCAACTCGGCCCCGAAGCGGCCGCGGTCGTAGACACCTTGCGCGTGCTGGCGGACTATCGGGAGGCGCACGGCCCCGAGGGCATCGGCGCCTACATCGTCAGCATGACACGCGACCTCTCCGACCTTTTGCTCGTCCATCTGTTTGCGCGCGAGGCCGGCCTCTTGCAGGCCGCGGGCGATGGACCCGTCTGTGCGCTGTCGGTTGTGCCGCTCTTCGAGACGGTCGAGGACCTCGCCCGGGCGCCCGATATCCTGGGCGATTATCTCGCGCACCCGCTGGTGCGGCGCAGCCTCGCCTGCGAAGACGGTGTGCCCGTGCAACAGGTCATGGTCGGCTACAGCGACAGCAACAAGGGCAGCGGCATCTTCGCCAGCCAGTGGCGGCTCAATCGCGCCCAGCACGCCCTGGCCGAGGTGGCGCGCGCGCACGGCGTACAGGTGCAGTTCTTCCACGGGCGCGGCGGCACCTTCAGCCGTGGCGCCGGCCCGACCCACCGCTTCCTCGAATCGCTCGCACACGGTTCGCTGACCGGCCACTTCCGGCTGACCGAACAGGGCGAGACCATCGCGCAGAAGTACGGCAACATTCCGACCGCCGAATACAACCTCGAACTGCTAATGGCGGGTGTAACCGCAACGACGATCAAGCACCGCGAACCCTTCACGCTCGACCCCGCGCTGGCCGAGCTGGGCGAGCGCCTGTGCCAACACTCACGCGCGGCGTATCAGGACCTCTTGCAGACCGAAGGCTTCATTACGTTCTGGTCCGAAGCCACCCCTATCGATGCGCTCGAGCAGAGCTTTATCGGCTCGCGGCCCGCCCGCCGCACCGGGCAGCGCACGCTCGAAGACCTGCGCGCCATCCCCTGGGTCTTCAGTTGGATACAGGCGCGCTACTACCTCACCGGCTGGTACGGCGTCGGCACGGCGCTCTCTCGCCTGCGCGACGAAGACGACGCCGGCTTCGCCTCGTTGTGCGCCGCACGCGACAGCTTCCGCTTTCTGCGCTACGTACTCATGAATGCCGAGACGAGTCTCGCTTCGGCGGATGTGGGCCTCATGCGCGACTATGCCCAGTTGGTACAGGATGCCGCGCTGCGCGAGCGCGTGTTCGCCGCTATCCACGCGGAGTACCAGCGCACCGCCGAAATGCTCGAGGCGGTCTTTGGCGCTTCGCATACCACGCGGCGCCCGCGCATGATGAAGACCCTCCACATGCGCGAAGCCGGTCTGGCCCTGCTGCACCAGCGGCAAATCGCGCTGCTCAAGTCATGGCGCGCGCGCCGCGCCGCCGGCGACGAAACCGGTGCCGCCAGCATGCTGCCCGCGCTGCTGCTCTCCATCAACGCTATTGCCAACGGCCAGCGCGTGACTGGCTAACCGGTTGGGGCAGAACGCGGTCAGGCCGTGCGCAGGCTGCGTGCGAGTCTGGCCACACGCTGCCAGGGTACACCGCGGCGGATGCATCGTAGTGCCTCGGCACGGCACAGTATCCCCGGCACGTATCAGTAGCCGTCTTGGACCTGAACCGCCCGGAGACCGCCCATGCCGACCCTACCGCCCCAATTGCCCGGCGCGCTGCCCGTGCTCGGTCATGGCCTCTTGCTGCGGCGCGATCCCATTGCCTTCGTACGCGATGGCTACGCCCGCTGTGGCCCGGTGTTCCGCGTGCAACTGGGGCCCAAGCCCGCTGTCGTCCTCGTAGGGCCCGACCTGCAAGAGTTGTTCTTCACCAAGACCGACACCATCTTTCGGATGGACCTGGCCTATGCCTTCCTGCGCGCCTGCTTCGGCGACATCGCCTTTACCGCCTCGCCCGAGACCTACTACGCCGAGCGCCACGTGCTGCACGCGCCGTTCAAGGGTAAGAAGATGCCGGGCTACGTAGCCGTGATGCAGGAAGAGACGCAGCGCTGGCTCGATGGTCTGGGCGATTCGGGCACCTTCGAGATTGTCGCGGAGATGAAGCGCCTTACGCAGGATATCGCTGCCCACGCGCTGATGGGCCGCGCCTTCCGCGAGGGACTGAGCCGGGATTTCTGGCCGCAATACGACGACATTGCCGCGGCGCTTGACCCGCTCTTGCCGCCGCACTGGCCACTGCCCA
>CAYMLC010000035.1:0-5717 GCA_964390765.1 uncultured Nitrospirales bacterium | reverse complement strand
GGCCGATGCTCGAGGCGCGGCGGGCCAATCCGGGCGACTACGACGATTTCCTGGCCGACTTTGCCGCCGCCACCTACAAGGATGGTCGGCCGCTGGACGAAGCACGCATCATGAACTACATCATGGGCCTCATCTTTGCCGGCCACGAAACAACCAGCGGCCAGGCAAGTTGGCTCATCGTCGACCTGTTGCAGCACGCGCATTGGCACACACGCGTGCGCGACGAGGTGGATGCCGTCTGCGTGGCCGGCGACGCCATCGCACTCGATACCCTCGCCCGCCTGCCGTTACTGCAGGCGGCCATGCGCGAGAGCGAGCGCATGCACCCGGTCACCGACATGCTGCTGCGCGGGGTTGTCAAAACGATTGAAGTCGACGGCTATACCGTGCCCGCTGGTTGGATGGCCCTGGTCTCGCCGCCCGTCGCCCACCGCCTGCCCGCGCTGTTTCGGGAGCCCGATGCGTACGACCCGGGCCGCTTCGGGCCAGAGCGCAACGAGGCCGCCCAACACCGCTACAGCATCATTACCTTTGGCGGCGGGGTGCACAAATGCACGGGCATGAACTTTGCCTACAATGAAATGCTGATGGTGGCCGCACTTTTGCTGCAGCAGTTCGACCTCGAGCTGGCCACTACCGCCGTGCGCCCGCAGCACGGCATCGGCGCCAGCCGGCCTACGCCGGCGCACATTCGCTACACGCGGCGCGGCACCGCCACGTCCGCAGTGCCCAGGTCAGGCACTGCGGCGGCGTGCCCGTTTCACGGTACGCCCGGCGATGCGCGCTAAGCGCCGCTCACCTCGGTCTCGGGGGAATCTGGCTCAATCGCCCGCTCGTAGACCGAATCGTGGTCGTCCGGCGGCTCGAAGACCGGCGATTCATAGATCAGCTTCTCCTGGCGCAGGCCACGCAAGACGCCCCACATCATCAGCACCAGCAAGACGCAGAAGGGCAGCCCCGTGGTAATGGCCGCCGTCTGCAGCGCATTGAGCCCCCCTTCCGGGTTGCCCGAGGCATAGCCGCTGTAGAGCAGCACGGCCGCCACTACGCCTTCGGTCACCGCCCAGAACACACGCTGCACAATCGGCGGATCAGGGTGTCCGCCCGAAGTGAGAATGTCGATGACCAGCGAGCCCGAGTCCGATGATGTGACGAAGAAGCTCATGATGACGAGCGTGGCCGCTACACTGGCCACAGCGCCGTAGGGAAACTGCTCGAACAAGACGAACATGGCGACGGGTACACTCTCGTTGACCGCGCCCACCATATCGAAGCCGTCTTCCAACTGCTCATACAGCGCGCTGCCGCCGAAGATGGAGAGCCACGCGAAGGTGACCAGCGAGGGCACAATCATTACCCCCAGAACGAACTCGCGTATCGTGCGCCCGCGCGACACCCGCGCGATGAACATGCCCACGAAAGGCGACCACGCAATCCACCAGCCCCAGTAGAACAACGTCCAGCCGGCCTGCCACTCGCTGTCCGTCAAGAAGGTGGCCGTCCACATGGTGGTCTCGGGCAGATGTTGCAGGTAATAGCCGATGCTCTGCACCAGCAACTCGGCCAGGAAGACGGTCGGGCCCACAACCAACAGGAATAGACAGAGCAGCACGCCTACGCCTACGTTCAATTCGCTCAGCCGGCGAATCCCAACGTGGATACCCGATACGACGGAGATCGTCGCGATGAGGGTAATGAACGCGATCAGCGAGATCTGTGTTACGACGCCCTCGGGCAAGTTGAACACATGGTTCAGCCCGGCATTTATCTGCAGCACACCCAGACCCAGCGATGTGGCCACACCGAACAAGGTGCTGACCACGGCGGTCGTATCGATAATGTTGCCGATTGGCCCGTAAATGCGCTCGCCAATGAGCGGATAGAAGGCCGAGCGTATGGTCAGCGGGTGCTTGCGCCGGAACGAGAAATACGCCAGCGACAGCCCCACCAGCGTGTATATGGCCCAGGGATGTAGGCCCCAGTGGAAGAACGTGATGTTGAGCGCCTGCCGGGCGCGTGCGGCATCGCCCCCCACGTTTTCGGGCGGCGTCGCAAAATGCATGACCGGTTCGGCCACGCTCCAGAACAGCAGCCCGATGCCCATGCCCGCGCTGAACAACATGGCGAACCAGGTAACGGTACCGAATTCGGGCCGCGAGTCATTGGGCCCCAGGCGAATATTGCCGTACTTGCTCAGCGCCAGCCACAGCATGAACACCAGAATGAAGGCCACCGCGCCGATATAGAACCAGCCGAAATAGGTGGCGATGGCCCCTTGCAGCGCCGTAGCGTTGTCGCCGACCACCTCGGGCTGGACGATGCCAAAGAGGGCAAAGCCCAGGATAATGACCGACGACGCGCCGAACACCCAGGGGTTCAGAATAAATACGCCGCGCCGGATCTGGCCCGGCGCGGGATGGTCTTCCGGCCTGTAGCGATTCGTCATGCGCGTTTACGGAAGTGCAGGATTCCCCAGGTCAGGTAGCCCTTGCTTCCAAACTTTACCCATACCTCGAGCCCGTTGAGCATGCGGTCGACATAGGCCTTGCTCGCCAGCTGCACGATATCGTCGTACCGGCCGAGCAACTCCGCGCGCACCCGCCCATAGTGCAGCGGCAGGTACTCACTGAGGTCATGCACCTCAACCTCGTCGAAGCCCAGCTTGCCCAATACGTCACGGTAGAATTCAAACGACGCCAGCGAGTCCAGGTGAATCCGGTCGTATACGGGCTGCAATTCGTCCGTCGGTGCGTCCTTGTGCTGCATCGGGTCGGTGAAAATCAGATCACCGCCCGGCTTCAAGACGCGCTTGGCCTCGCGCAGCACGGCCTCGCGATCGGGCGCGTGCAGAAACGAATCCTCGGACCACACCACATCGAAGCTCGCATCATCGTAGGGCACCGCATCGAAGCTGCCGTCGTACACATCGATGCGGTCGGCCAGCCCCTGCTCCGCATTCATCTCGCGGTTGCGCTGGTTCTGCACCTCGCTCAGATTCACACACGACACGTAGCAGCCGGTGTCGCGCACCAGCTTGCGGGCCGCGCCGCCATAGCCGGCGCCCATGTCCAGCACCCGTGTGTCCGCGTCGAGCTTGGGCAGGCACGCCATCATCCGCTCGACGGTGCGCTCACTCGCCGGACGAATCGGTTCGTCGTTGTCTTTATACAACCCGACATGGATATCTTCCCCGCCCCAAATGGCAAAGTAGAAGTTATCCGCGTCGTCGCTGTTGTAATAGTCCTGCGCTATTTTTACCGCCGATTCTTCACTCAATCTTGCAGTTCCTTTTCGTCGGTCGCATACTTCTTTCCAGCGACATGAATGTAGAAATCGGGCTCATCTTCCGCAAACGTTTCCTGGAAGTCGCCGTACGTCGTAATTTTCTGGAAGCCGACCTCGTGCAGCAGGCGGCGCGTATACGCCTTACGCAACGGAAACATGTTGAGATGGAACGTGCTGCCGTCCTTGAAGTCGTACCGGAAACGTGCCAGGCCTTCGTCCACGTGCTCGGGCTCGGCCTTCACCTCGTCTCCGCAGTAGTAATAGCTGTGCTTGAACGAGAAGCCGCTGTCCAGAATGCTGTCGTAATTGCGCTGGTCCAGAATCAGGATGCCGTCGTGGTCCAGTGTCGCATAAAACTCGGCCAGCGCCTTGCGGCGATCATGCTCTTCGAACATGTGCGTGAAGGAATTGCCCAAGCAGATCACCGCATCGTAGGTGCCGTAAACGTCGCGATTCAGCCAGCGCCAGTCCGCCTGCACCGTGCGCAGCAGCAAGCCGTGGCGGCGCGCATTCTCAAACGCCTTCGCCAGCATGATCGGGCTGCCATCGGCACTCGTCACGTCGAAACCGGCGCGCTGCAACATCACCGAATGGAAGCCGGTGCCGCACGCGACATCCAGTACACGCTGCACGCCGCGCTCGCGCAGCAGTTGAATGAAGAACTCGCCTTCCCCCTGCGCGCGGCGCTCCCAATCGATGAGCGCATCCCACTTCTCGACAAAGGAGTGCACGTACTCCATGACGTAGTGGTCGGTCTCGCGTTTCTCAAGTGGGTTGGAGCCATACTCTTGCATTGAGGTCGGCATGCTATCTCCTTGTCATATCGTTGGCCAGACGTGTTGCCCTGGTCAGAAATTACCGGCAGAGCGTTAGAGATAACATGCATAGCATCTAGGATGCAAATCTCGATGGAAATTCGTGAGAAATCTCAGCTATGTTCCTATTTTGGTCTTTATGGAAATTCGAGGCCTGTCTTCGCGACAATAGCGAAATCATTTCCTGCATACCGCCCGCGTCATTGGAAGGCTATTCGCGCTATGCCCTTGCGGTCTGCCTGCGGCGTATATAGCCTAAGCGAAGGGAGCATAGGGACTTGCTAGGAAGCGCCATCGCCGCGTGCGCCCGCACCGCCATTGCCCACCGCCCGTGGGACTGGCGCCGCGTTGGGCCGGCACAGCTGGTCCAAATCGGTGCAGCTGCCGCCGCCTACCTGTTCGGAATCGTCTTCTGGATGGCGCTGGTCGCGGGTCCCTTCGAGGGCCAACAGCCCCGCTTCGACGTGGGCGACTGGCCGCTCATCCACGGCTACTACGACGTGCTGCGCGGCGCACTGACCACGCCGACGCTGCCGCTCTACATGAATTTCGAGCACTACAGCAACCGCTTTCTGGGACTGCCCGAGACGCCGTTGTCGCCGCAGTATGCCTTGGTCGCCCTGCTCGACTATCAGATCTTTGATGTGCTTAACCTTTGGCTGCTGCACACCGTGTCGTTCGTGGGCCTGCTCGCGCTGCGCCGTCGCTTCCGGCTCGGGTTGGCGGCGTTTCTGTTGCTCTATGTCATTGTGGCGCTCAACGGCTATCTCATGGTCCACGTGGCCATTGGCCATGGCATGTGGTACGGCCAGTTCTTCCTGCCCTGGGTCGCCTACTTCACGGCACAGTTGGCCCTGGGCCCACCGCGCGAGCGCCACGCGCTCGGGCTCGCCTTCACGTTCGCGCTGATGCAACTGCACGGCTCCACCCACGTGCTGATGCCCTGCCTGCTGTTCACCGCTTTCCTGGCCTGCCTGACGCCGCGCGCGCTGCACGGGTTGGCCTATGCGGTGGTGGCCTTCACCGCGCTGATGGCGGTCCGCCTGCTCCCGGGCGCGGTCACCCTGGGCGGCTTCGATTTCGGCCGTGCCTTCGGCTACGAGTCACTGCCCCAACTGGTCGAGGCATTCACCGCTGTGGTCTTCCCCGTCATGATTGAGCGGCTGCCCTATAGCTTCGGCTGGTGGGAGTTCTCAGCCTACATTGGCCCCCTCGCTTTCTGCTTCCTTCTGGCCTATACGCTGGGCGCCCGCGTGCGCGTGGGGCACGGCGGCCGCCTCGGCCTCGCCGGCGACCGCTTCGATGGCTATGAGTGGGCGCTGCTCGCGGTGCTGGTGCTCTCGCTCGATACGTTTTACACGCTTCTTCATACGGTGGGGGTGCCCTTCTTCACGGGCCAGCGTGCGGCCACGCGCCTCATCATCGTGCCACTCACCGGATTCGCCCTCACCGCCTGTGTGCGCGTGCAGCGCCACCTCGAGCGTCCTGGCGACTGGCGCGGCCCGGCAGTCGTCCTTGCGCTCACTGCGCTGACCACGTACTCCATCTGGCGATTTGCCTCCTATTGGCGGGTGGCTGCGCTCGCGACGTGGGGCGTCGGCCCAACGCAACCCATGG
>CAYMLC010000034.1:12300-14260 GCA_964390765.1 uncultured Nitrospirales bacterium | reverse complement strand
CCGTCGCGCTCGTAGCGGTAGTCGTCGAAGAAGTAGACGCCGGCCGAGATGGGAAGCGGCCACAGCGCGATGGGCTCTACGGCGGTTGCGCCACGCGTGAGATCGGTCACGTCGAGCGTGGCGGGCGCGTAGCCGGTTTTGGCAAAGTCGATCGTCCAACTGCCGGGGGGCAGGGGCAGGCTGTACTCGCCGAGCGCATTGGTGGTGACCTGTTGGCCGGCGGCGTCGGCCATCACCGCGACGCCCGGCAGGCCTTCGCCCTGCACGTTGGTCACGGTACCGTCAAGCACCGCGCGCGGCTGGCACCCGGTGGCCGCGAGGACAAGCAACACGCTGGCCACCGCAGCACGGCACCGCAGGCCTGTGCGGTGTACGCGCTTTGCTCCCCCGCGCACTCCGCGCAAACCCATGGGCGCCCTCGCCCTACTCGTCGGCTTCGGCCTCGCCCAGGCCCACCAGTTCAATACGCGCCATCTCGGCGTTGTCGCCGACGCGGTTGCGCGTGCGCAAGACGCGCGTGTACCCGCCCGGGCGCTCGGCGAAGGCCGGGCCGATCTCGGTGAAGAGCTTGGCCACGACGGCATCGTCGCGCAGGGAGGCGAAGGCGCGCCGCCGGTTATGCACGTTGTCGGTCTTGGCGAGCGTGATGAGCGGCTCGGCGAAACGGCGCAATTCCTTGGCCTTGACCGCGCCGGTCTCGATCGCATTGTGGCGGAACAGCGAAATCGCCAGGCTCTTCATGGTGGCCTTGCGGTGCGCCGTGGTACGTCCCAGGCGCCGGCCTGCTTTCCGGTGGCGCATCGTTAGGCTTCCTCTTCCCCGTCTTCGGGTTCTTCGGTGGTGTCGCCGCTTTCCGTGGCGGCTCCTACAACTGCGGGCTGCGGTGCACTACCGCCCTTCATGCCGAAGGACAGTCCCATGGCTTCGAGAATCGCCTTGATCTCGTCAAGCGATTTCTTGCCGAAGTTGTGGAACTGCAACATTTCGCGCTCGTCGCGCGCGACCAATTCGCCAATCGTGCGGATGTTGGCCGCTTTCAGGCAGTTGGCGGCGCGCACGCTGAGTTCGAGTTCTTCGACCGGCCGCGCCATCGTGCGCGCCCACTCGGGGTCTTCCGGTTCGCCGTCGCCGTCGCCACCCTTGTCTTCCTGCTGCTGCTTCACAAAGATGCGCAGGTGTTCGATGAGCAGTTCGGCCGCTTCTTCGAGCGCCTTCTCGGGGGTGATGGAGCCGTTGGTCCAGATGTCGAGCAGCAGGCGGTCGTAGTCGGTCTGCTGGCCGACGCGGGCGTCTTCGACTTCGAAGTTCACCTTGCTCACGGGCGAGAAGTTCGCATCGAGATAGATGGTGCCCAGCGGCGCATGTTCGAGTTCGAAGTTCTCGGCGGTGATGAAACCGCGGCCCCGCGCGACCTTCACTTCCATCTCGAGTTCTGCGGTCTTGGAAGCCCCGGTGATGACGACGTGGTCCGGGTTGAACACGTCGACTTCCGTGTCCTTGAACAGGTCGGCCGCCGTAACCGGGCCTTCGCCCTTGTAGGCATAGGAGAAGATGAGCGGCTCGGTGCGGTTCAGGCGCAATTGGCAGCGCTTGAGGTTGAGCACGACGTCGGTCACGTCTTCGTTGAAGCCGGGGATGGCCGCGAATTCGTGGGGCACATTCTCGATACGAATGGCAGTCACGGCGCTGCCTTCGAGTGAAGCAAGCAGCACGCGGCGCAGCGCGTTGCCCACGGTGACGCCATAGCCGCGCTCGAACGGCTCGACGACGATTCGCGCGAACCGCTCGTCGGCGCCGTCATCGAGCTTGGCAAATTTGGGGATGATAAAATCTTTGGCAATCATGAACGCAGCCTCTCGCCGGTTGACCTTCTCGTTTGCGGAAGTCGATGCGCGGTCCCCGCGCGGAGCGGGGATTAGACGCGACGCCGCTTTGGCGACCGGCAACCGTTGTGCGGAAT
>CAYMLC010000034.1:0-12290 GCA_964390765.1 uncultured Nitrospirales bacterium | reverse complement strand
GGATCAGGGTGACGGTAAGGCCGGCGGCCTGAATGGCGCGGATGGCGGACTCGCGGCCGCTGCCGGGTCCGTTCACCTGCACGCGCACTTCACGCAGGCCCAGGTCGCGTGCGGCAGCGGCGGCGCGCTCGCTGGCGACCTGTGCGGCGAACGCGGTGCTCTTGCGCGAACCGGAAAAGCCACACTGTCCGGCGCTCGACCACGACACGACGTTGCCCTGCGTATCGGTGATCGAGATGATGGTGTTGTTGAATGTGGCCTGGATGTGGGCGACCCCCTGCGTCGTATTGAGCTGGGTCTTCTTCTTCCGCCCTTTGGCCTTCCGCTTTTCTTTCGCCACGGTGTGCGCTCCCTTTATTTCTTCTTGATCGCCACGCGGCGCGGACCCTTGCGGGTGCGGGCGTTGGTGCTCGTACGTTGGCCGCGAACCGGCAGCCCGCGCTTGTGGCGCATGCCGCGGTAACAGTTGATTTCCATGAGACGCTTGACATTCGTCATCGTCTCGCGGCGCAGGTCGCCCTCGACACGGTAGGTGGCCTCGATATACGCGGCCAGCGTGTTCGCTTCTTCATCCGTCAGGTCGCGCACGCGGGTGTCTGGATTGATCCCGGTGCCATCGAGAATGGCGCGTGCGCGCGAAAAACCGACGCCGTAGATGGACGTGAGGCCCGCTTCCACGCGCTTGTTGCGGGGCAGGTCCACGCCGACGATTCGAGCCATGCCGTTGCCTCTCTTTCTCTGCTCAGGCCGGGCCCTTAGCCCTGGCGCTGCTTATGCTTGGGGTTCTCACACACCACGCGCACACTGCCGTGGCGCCGGATAATGCGGCACTTCTCGCACATTCGTTTTACCGACGCACGCACTTTCATGAGTCGCTCCGTTGCGGCGCACCGGGCGCCGCTGTTTCCCGGGCCTGCCCCCATATCAACAGGGGCGTGCTGGACAATATCTCGCCGCCGTCCTCGCGGACGACGATGCTATGTTCAAAGTGTGCGCTCGCCCGGCCATCGGCCGTGACGACGGTCCACCCGTCGTCGAGCACGCGCACTTCATGGGTGCCTAGATTCACCATCGGTTCGATAGCCAGCACCATGCCGGCGCGCAGCTTGGGGCCGCGGTTACCGGTTACGAAGTTCGGTATCTGCGGTGGCTCGTGCATCTGCGCGCCGATACCGTGGCCCACGAAATCGCGCACGATGCCGAGGCCCGCCGGGTTGCACACGGCTTCAACGGCCTCGCCGATCGCTTCGAGATGGTTACCCGCGCGGGCCGCACGTATGGCCGCGCTCAGCGCCAGGTCGGTCGTCTCGAGCAGGCGCCGGCGCTCGGCGTCGATGGCGCCCACGGCATGGGTACAGGCGGCATCGCCCACGTAGCCCTGGTGGATTACGCCGACATCGATGCTGACCACCTCGCCCGCTTGCAGCGTGCGGTCGCCCGGGATACCGTGGACAACCTCTTCGTCGACCGAGATACAGGTCGATGCAGGGAAGCCCTGGAACCCCAGAAACGCGGGCACCGCGCCGTAGCTGCGGATGATGCGTTCGGCCTCGGCATCCAGCGTGCCGGTATTCACACCCGGCTGCGCCATGCGCGCTATGGCCACGTGCACCTCCGCCACGATTTGGTTGGCCTCGCGCAGCAGCGCGATTTCACGCTCCGAGCGTATCGCAATCATGGCGACCACGCTTCATTGCGCGAACCGATGAGTGATTCAATTGTCTTGAAGACGTCGTCCGGCGGTCCCGCTTCCCCGTCTACCGTGCGCAGCTTGCCCCGCTCCTCGTAGTAGTTGAGGATGGGGTCGCCGGTTTCGTGGTAGACGCGCAGGCGTTCGCGCACCGTCGCTTCACGATCGTCTTCTCGTTGTATCAGGGCCACCGTCCGGCAGCCGGGCAAGGAACAGCGCGGCGGCGGCGGCGGCGGATTGAACTTCAAATTGTATATTTCCCCGCACTTGGGGCACTGGCGCCGCGCCACCAGGCGCTCCACCAGTTCTTCATCCTGCACGGCCAGGTTCAGTGCGATGTCCAGCGATTCTCCGCGCCGCGCGAGCATGGCATCCAATTCGCGCGCCTGCGCCAGCGCGCGCGGAAAGCCGTCGAGTATAAACCCGGTGGCCGTGTCATCGCAATAGGCGAGACGTTCCTCCACAATGCGGTTCACAATCTCGTCGGGCACCAGGTGCCCTTCGTCTATGTAGGTCTTCGCTTCGCGCCCCAGTGGGGAATCGTTGCGAATGTGGTGGCGCAGAATCTCGCCAGTCGACACGTGCGGCACGCGATAGCGCTCCGCAATGCGTTTCGCCTGGGTTCCCTTCCCCGCCCCCGGGGCGCCCATTATTACTAGCCGTAGCCCCAAACAACCCTCGCCTGCGTTGTACTGATCAGAAGCTGCGCCGGCCACGGATGCGCCCGCCACGCGGCCCGAAGCCCTCGTAGTGGCGCATGATCAGGTGCTGCTCGATCTGCTTGATGGTATCCAGGGCCACACCCACGAGAATGAGCAGGCTGGTGCCGCCGAAGAATTGGGTAATGGCCCAGTCTTCGATTTCGAGAAAGTTGTAGACCAGCACGACGGGCAACAGCGCCACGACGGCCAGAAACAACGCGCCCACCGTGGTGATGCGCGTCATGACAAAATTGAGGTAGTCGGCGGTCGCTTTGCCCGGCCGCACGCCCACGATGACGCCGCCGTACTTCTTCATGGTGTCCGCGGTCTCGACCGGGTTGAAGGTGATGGCGGTGTAGAAGAATGCGAAGAAGATGATGAGTCCCGCGTAGAGGATGTTGTAGAAGACGCCGGCGGGGTCGAAGAGGGTCTGCAGCAGACTCTCGGCGCCGGGGTCGGCCACGGTTCCGGCCATCATGGTCGGTAGCATCAGCAGCGAACTGGCGAAGATGATGGGGATAACGCCCGCCTGATTGACGCGCAGGGGCAGGTAGCTGCGCTGGCCGCCGGACACACGGCGGCCCTTCACCTGGCGCGGATACTGCACGGGTATGCGCCGCTGGCCGGTGGTGACGACAATGGCGCCCATGACCACAACCACGAGCAGGAAGACCAGAATCAGTGCTTGCAGTGGGTCGACGTCGCCCACGGAGATATAGCTGAACAGGCGCTGTACGGCGCCGGGCGCCGCCGAGACGATGGCGACGAAAATGATGAGCGAGATACCGTTGCCCACGCCGTGCTCGCTGATTTGCTCACCCTGCCACATGATGAAGGCGGTGCCGGTGGTGAGCGAGAGCATGCACATGAGGAAGAAGCCGGGCCCGGCGGAGGGTACGATCTCGGGCCCGAGGCTGCGCAGATAGCTGGCTACAATGAGTGATTGCACCACGCAGAGAGCAATGGTGGCGTAGCGTGTATATTCGGTGATCTTCTTCTGTCCCTCTTGTCCGGACTTCTGCAGTTGTTCGAGCTGCGGAATAACCGGGATGAGCAGAGAGAAGATAATCGACGCGGTGATGTAGGGCATGATGCCGAGCGCGAATACCGTGGCGTTGGTGAATGCGCCACCGGTAAACAGGTCGTAGAAGCCCAGAAAGCCGCCGGCCTGGTCCATGCGCGCGGCGAGCGCGGCGCCGTCTACGCCGGGCATGGGCACATGGCAGCCCAGCCGATAGATGGCGAGCATCACGATGGTAAAGATGATGCGCGCCTTCAGCTCGGGAATCTTGAAGGCGTTGCGGAATGCCTCGACCGGTTGCGACACGCTGCCTTACTCCTCTTTATCCGTTGCGGCGTCGTCGCCTTCGGCCGGTTCGTCTGGGTCCTCGGTCGCTTCTTTTGCCTCTGCCGCAGCCGGCTCGGCCTCAGCCTTCACTTCCGGCTCCGGAGCAGGCGCAGTTTCCGGTTGGGCTGCGGGCGTAGCGGCCGCCGCGGCTTCTTCGCCGTCAAGCGTGCCGCCGATAAGTGCACTCAGTGCCACAATCTCAACCTGGCCGCCCGCTTGCGTGACCTTGTCGATGGCGCTCTGGCTGGCCCCTTGCACGCGCAGCGTAAATTTCTTGGTGATGTCGCCGCGGCCCAACAGCTTGATGCCGCCCGGCTTTTCGTGCACCAGGTGCCGCCCGAGGATGTCGAGGGTGGTGACATCGGCGCCGTCTTCGAAGGCGTCGTTCAAGATGTCGACATTGACGGCGGCCATTTCGGCGCGCTTCTGGTGGCGAAAGCCGCGCTTCGGCAAGCGGCGGAACAGCGGGTTCTGGCCGCCTTCGAATCCAGCGCGCTTGCTGAATCCGGAACGGGCCTTCTGGCCCTTGTGTCCGCGGCCGGAGGTCTTGCCGTGGCCGCTCTTGGGGCCGCGCCCGACGCGCTTGCGCGTCTTGCGTTTGTTCTGCAGGCTGCTGAGGTCCATGGCTGCTGCCATCCTTGTCGCGCCCATTGCCCCGAGGGGCCGGGCCTAGAGTACTTCGGAAACTTCGAGGCCGCGCCGGCCGGCGGTTTCCTCTACGGTCTTCAGTTGCTTCAATCCGTCGATGGCCGCCCACACCACATTGGTGGCGTTGTTGGAGCCCAGCGACTTGGTGAGGATATTGCGATAGCCGGCGGCTTCGACCACGGCGCGCACGGGGCCGCCCGCAATCACACCGCTACCGCGCGAGGCCGGCTTGAGCAGTACGCGCGCGGCATCGGAACGGCCGACCACGTCGTGCGGCACGGTGGTGGCCACGATTGGCACGCGCACCATGGAGGCCTTGGCGCGCTCGATGGCCTTGCGAATGGCGTCGGGCACTTCGCTCGCCTTGCCCATGGCCGCCCCGACCCGGCCGTTGCCGTCGCCGACGACGACGATCGCGCTGAAGCTGAAGCGGCGCCCGCCCTTCACGACCTTTGCCACGCGGTAGATCTTGACCACGTGTTCGATGAAGTCGCTGTCTTGATTGTCGCGCCGGCGGTCACCGCCGCCGCTGCCCTGTGCTGCCACGTTCGTTCTCCTAGAAGTCGAGGCCCGCTTCGCGGGCGCCGTCGGCCAGGGCTTTCACCCGGCCGTGGTAAAGATTGCCGCCGCGGTCGAATACGACCTGCTTGACGCCGGCGGCCAGGGCCTTCTCGGCCACGGATTTACCCACCGCGTTGGCGTTGGCCACGTTGGCCCCAACCAGCTTGAGCGCAAGCGAACTGCTGGCGGCCAGGGTGTTGCCGGCGGTGTCGTCGATAACTTGCGCGTAGATGTGGCGCCCGCTGCGCGTGATGCGCAGGCGCGGCCGCTCGGCCGTGCCGGAGATGTAGCGGCGGACGCGTGCCTTGCGCCGTTCGAAGAGGCGCCGTTTCTGTCCCAAGCGTTTCGATGCCATGGCTCGTCTTTATCCTCGTGCGCGCGGCGCGGCTTACTTGCCGGCCTTGCCGGCCTTACGCCGTACGCGTTCGGTGCTGTAGCGAATGCCCTTGCCCTTGTAGGGTTCGACCGGCCGCTTGGCGCGAATATTCGCGGCGACCTGGCCGACGAGTTGTTTGTCGATGCCACCAATCTTGATGGTCTGGTTGCCGTCGAGCGTGAAGTCGATGCCCTGCGGCGGCTCGATGGTGACGGGGTGGCTGTAGCCAACGCTCAGCGCCAGCGCCTTGCCCTGGAGCGCGGCACGATAGCCCACGCCTTCGAGCAGGAGCGTGACTTCGTAGCCCTCGCTCACACCCTGGACCATGTTGTTGACCAGTGCGCGCGTGAGCCCGTGCAGGGCCTTCTCTTCTTTCTTCTCGCTGCGGCGCTTGATCACAATCTGCTCGCCCTCGACGGTGATATCCATCTCGGGGCGGAACGATTGTTTGAGCTCGCCTTTCGGCCCCTTCACCGTGAGGGTCTGGCCGTCTTGTCTGACCGTGACCCCGCTTGGTACGGGTACCGGATAGTTGCCTATGCGCGACACGTCTGTAATCCCTTTATCGTTGCGGTGGCCAATGTACGGCTACCACACTTCACACAATACTTCGCCACCCACGCCCGCCTGGCGCGCTTCCTTGCCGGTCATCACGCCGTGGCTGGTGGTCATGATTGAGATGCCGAGTCCGCTGCGTACGGGCCGGATGTTCTTGGCGCGCACGTAGACCCGCAAGCTGGGCTTGCTGACACGGTGCAGCCCCTGCAAGACCGGGCTGCGGTCCGGCAGATACTTGAGCGTAATCCGGATATTGCCCGGGGCTGGCTCGTCTTCCACGACGTAGTCGCGGATGAAGCCCTGCTGTTTGAGTACGCGGCAGATATCGACCTTGATATGCGAAGCCGGACAATCGACGACGCTCTGGCGCGCTTGCAGGCCATTGCGAATGCGGGTCAGCAAATCCGCGATCGGGTCACTCATCGACATGCGGTGGTATCCTCTCTACCAGCTCGACTTTTTCACGCCGGGCACCTGGCCTTCCAAAGCCAGGTCGCGCAGCATTACGCGGCAAAGCCGGAACTTGCGGTGGTACCCGCGCGGCCGGCCGGTCAGGTCACAGCGGTTGCGATAGCGCACGGGACTGGCGTCGCGCGGCATCCGCGAAATTTGACGATAAGCGTCGAGGCGCTCTTCGTTGGTTGCGTCGGGATCTTTGGTGATGGCGACCAACTCGCTGCGGCGCTCGCGATAGCGCGCAATCAGCTCGAGCTGACGCTTGTTCTTTTCAATCTTGCATTTCTTGGCCATGTTCGTCTCCGGGCTCGGGCGTCGTTAGTTGCTGCTGGGCTTGACGAAGGGCATGCCAAACGCTTCGAGCAGTGCGCGGCTCTCGGCGGCCGAGCGGGTGTTGCGCACCACGAAGGTAATGTTCATGCCGCGCACGCGGGCGACCTTGTCCATCTCGACTTCGGGGAAGATGGTCTGGTCGCGCACGCCGAGCGTGTAGTTGCCGAATTTATCGAAGGCCTTGGCCGAGATGCCGCGAAAGTCGCGCACGCGCGGCAAGGCGATGTTAAAGAGGCGGTCCATGAAGTGGTACATCTGCGCGCCACGCAGGGTGACCATGCAGGCGATGTTGGCGCCTTCACGCACCTTGAAGCCGGCGACGGAGCGCTTGGCCTTGCGGATACAGGCGCGCTGGCCCGCGATAAGCGACAGCTCTTCGATGGCCGCTTCGAGCATGCGCGGATCCTGGGTGGCGTCGCCCACGCCCATGTTGACGACGATCTTGTCGAGCTTGGGCACCTGCATGGTGTTCTTGTAATCGAACTGTTCGCGCAGGGCGGGCACGATCTTCGTGGTGTATTGCTCTTTGAGTCGCGGTGTCACGGGGTGCGTTCCTGTTCCGATTAGCGCTTGTCGTTCAGTTTTTCGCCGTTGATCTTGAAGATACGGATGCGCGTGCCATCTTCGAGGCGCTTCATCACGATCTTGGACGGCTGCTTTTCGGTTTCGCACCAGGGCATGACGTTGGAGAGGTGAAGCGGTGCCTCTTTCTCCACGATGCCGCCCTGCTGGTTGCGGTTGTTGGGCTTGGTGTGCCGCTTCACGATGTTGACGCCTTCGACGATGAGGCGCTCTTTCTTCGGGAAGACTTCGAGCACACGGCCGCGGCGGCCCTTGTACTTGCCCTGGGTTATGACTACGGTATCGCCGGTTCGGATATACATCGCTGTCTGCCTTACACCACTTCGGGCGCCAGTGAGATGATGCGCATAAAGCCCTTTTCGCGCAGTTCGCGCGGCACGGGCCCGAAGATACGGGTGCCGCGGGGCTCTTTCTGATTGTTGATGATAACGGCCGCGTTCTGGTCGAAGCGGATGGTGGTGCCGTCGCGCCGCTGCGTATCCTGCTTGATGCGCACGACCACGGCTTTCACCACGTCGCCCTTCTTGATCGCGGCGTTGGGCAGCGCTTCCTTGACGCTGCAGGTGATGATGTCGCCCAGGTGCGCGTAGCGGCGTTTGCTGCCGCCCATCACCTGGATAACGCGCACCTTGCGCGCGCCGCTGTTGTCGGCTACTTCGAGCCGTGAGTAAATCTGTATCATCGCTCGTGTGCTCTCCCGCCGGCTAGTCGTGCTTGCGCACCACTTGCACCAGGCGCCAACGCTTCGTGCGGCTCAGCGGCCGGGTCTCGCGAATGCGCACCAAATCGCCCACTTCGCATTCGTTGCGCTCGTCGTGGGCCTTGAACTTCTTGGTGCGCTTTTGCGCTTTCTTGTAGAGCCGGTGCTGGACCAGCGATTCGACGGAGACGGTGATCGTCTTGTCCATCGCGTTGCTCGTCACAATGCCGACGCGCTCTTTTTGTAAGCCTCGCTCTTCCATCGCTTCGGTGCCCTGCATAAGGTTCAGTTCGCTTGCTTGCTGGCGGCGCGTTCGCGCTCGCGCAGGATGGTCTTGATCCGGGCGATTTCACGGCGGCGCGTGCGCGCCTCGCGCATGTTGTCCACCACGCCCGTGGTGACACGCAGGCGGAAGTTCAACAGCCCGTCCTGATTCTCTTTCATCCGCTGGCGCAGCTCGTCACCGGTCAGCTCGCGCAGGGGGTCGGCCTTGGACATGTCGCGTTCCTGTAGCTTGACGCGCGGTTACTGTTCGCGCTTCACAAATTTCGTGGCAATGGGCAGCTTGAAGCCGGCCAGGCGCACGGCTTCGCGCGCGGTGGCTTCGGGCACACCCTCGATTTCGAACATGATGCGGCCGGGCTTGACCACGGCCACCCATTCTTCCGGCGCGCCCTTACCCTTACCCATGCGGGTTTCCGCGGGCTTCTTGGTGATGGGCTTATCGGGAAACACGCGGATCCACACCTTGCCGCCACGGCGGCAGCGGCGGTTGATGGCGACACGCGCGGCTTCAATCTGCCGCGAGGTGATCCAGCCGCCCCCCATCGCCTTGATGGCGTACTGGCCGAAGTCGATATTGGCGCCGCCCTTGGTGGCACCGGCGCGGCGGCCACGGTGCTGCTTGCGAAACTTGACGCGCTTGGGCATCAACATGGCGCTTACTCCTGTCCGCCGCCGCGGGTACGCGTGCGTTCACTGCGGCGGCCGGCCGGGGCTTCGCCACCGACCCCGGTCTGCTTTTCGCCGGGGGCCAGGTCGCCGTGGTAAATCCAGGTCTTCACACCGATGGCGCCGTACGTGGTGCGCGCGGTGGTGGTGCCGTAGTCGACGTTGGCGCGCAGGGTGTGCAACGGCACACTGCCTTCGCGCGACTGTTCCTGGCGCGCAATTTCGGCGCCGTTCAGGCGGCCGGCCACGCGCAGGCGAATGCCCTTGGCACCCAGGCGCATGGTGTTTTGCACGGCCTTCTTCATGGCGCGGCGGAACGAGATGCGCCGCTCGATCT
Source organism: uncultured Nitrospirales bacterium (assembly GCA_964390765.1). GTDB lineage: Bacteria > Hydrogenedentota > Hydrogenedentia > Hydrogenedentales > JAGMZX01 > CAYMLC01. Next base: position 3,049 of record CAYMLC010000034.1, on the reverse strand, counting down.
GCTGCGCGATGCTCTCGGCCACCAACTGTGCACTGAGTTCGGGACTCAGCACTTCGTGGATGTTGATCATCAGTTCGCGGCCGGTGAGCTGCTCGAGTTCGAGGCGCAGCTTGTCGACTTCCTGGCCGCGCTGACCGATGACGAGGCCGGGGCGTGCGGTGAAGATGTGCACCTTCGCCTTGCGGCCGGCGCGCTCGATATCAATCTTGGCGACGCCGGTGTGGTAGAGGCGGCGCTTGATGTAGTTGCGCAGGCGCAAGTCCTCGTGCAGCAACTCGGCGTAGTCGCGGTCGGCATACCACACGCTGGACCAGTCACGTATGACGCCCAGGCGAAAGCCGTTCGGGTTGACCTTTTGACCCACGATAAATTCCTTAACGCTTTTTCGGTTTGACTTGGTCGCTGATGACCAACTCGACATGGCTGCGGCGCTTGCGGATGCGCGTGGCGCGGCCGCGCGGTGCGGGCCGGTAACGGGCCAGCACCATGCCTTCGTTGACTTGCAACTCGCTTACGACGAAATCGTCGGTATCGACACGGGCGCTCTGTTGTTGGGCCGCCTCTTCGGCGTTGGCACACGCGCTGTCGAGCAGCTTGCGCATGGGCTCGGCCGACTTCTTGTCGGTGAAGGCCAGGATCTCGCGGGCCTGCTCGACGCGGCGGCCACGGATCAGACCGGCCACGAGGCGCACCTTGCGCGGCGCGACAGCCAGGTTCGTCAGTTTTGCGCGGGCTTCCGCCATGACCTCGTCTCCTACTTCGCGTGTCCGCGGAAGCTGCGCGTTGGCGCAAACTCGCCGAGCTTATGGCCCACCATGTTCTCGGTAATGAAGACCGGCACATGGCTTTTGCCGTTGTGGATTGCGATCGTCAGTCCGACCATCTCGGGGATGATCGTGGAGCGGCGCGACCAGGTGCGCACGGCCTTGCGGTCGCCGGAGGCGCGGGCGCGCTGGCACTTTTCGAGCAGCTTCACATCGACGAAGAAGCCTTTTTTTAACGAGCGGGACACGGGTGTGCTTCTCCTGCGTTATTTCTTCCGCCGGCGAATGATGTACTGATTCGTCCGGTGCGCTTTCTTACGGGTCTTGAAACCTTTGGTGGGCATGCCCCAGGGGGTGCTGGGATGGCGCCCGCCAGAGGTGCGGCCTTCACCGCCACCGTGGGGGTGGTCGATGGGGTTCATCACCACGCCGCGCACCTTGGGCCGGCGCCCGAGCCAGCGGCTGCGGCCGGCCTTGCCCAGGTCGACGTTGGTGTGTTCGATGTTGCCGACGGTACCGATGGTGGCGCGGCAGGTCGCGAGGACGCGGCGCATCTCACCCGAGGGCAGACGCAGCACGCAGTAGCGGCCTTCCTTCGCCAGCAGTTGGCACGCGTTGCCTGCCGAGCGCGCAAGCTGGCCGCCCTTGCCGGGGGTCAACTCGACGTTGTGCAGGAAGGTACCGAGCGGGATGCGGTGGATCGGCAGGCAGTTGCCCGGATCGAAGTCGGCCTTTTCCCCGCTGATAATCTTCGCCCCGACCTGCAGGCCGTTGGGCGCAAGGATGTAGCGCTTCTCCCCATCGGCATAAACCAGCAGCGCAAGGTAGGCGGTGCGGTTCGGATCGTATTCGATGGCGCCGACCTTGGCCGGGATGCCGTCCTTGTTGCGGCGAAAGTCGATCACGCGGTAACGGCGCTTGTGGCCGCCGCCGCGCCGGCGCATGGTGATGCGCCCGTTGTTGTTGCGCCCCGCCTTCTTCGGATTGGGTTCGGTCAGCCGCTTTTCGGGCGTGCTCTTGGTGATGACCGAGTAATCCGCGCTCGTCATGTTGCGGCGCGAAGGGGTATAGGGCTTGTAGCGTTTTACCGGCATGACGCCTCCCTTAGAACAGGTCGATCTCGTCACCGGCGCGCAGGGTGACGATGGCCTTTTTCCAGCGTGACTTGTGGCCGGCGCGTCCGGTACGCATGCGGCCCGACGCCTTGCCCGCGTAGTTCATGGTGTTCACCGACACCACGCGCACGTTGGGAAAGGTCTGCTCGATAGCATCACGAATCTGTTGCTTGTTGGCGGCCACCGCCACACGAAAGGTGTAGCGCGGCCCCTTGGTGCTCTGGATCTGCGACTCTTCGGTCACGATCGGACGCATGATGATCTGATGGGCGTGTACGCTCACGACAGGCGCTCCTCGAGTTGGGGCAGCGCTTCTTCCTGAAGCACGACGCGGACGGCACCCGCCACGTCGTGGGCGTTCAAGTCGCCCACTTGGCGCACCACCACCCGCGGCAGATTGCGCGCGGACAGCAGCACGTTGGGATCGTGACCGGCGGTGACGATGAGTGTCTTGCGGCCTTCGGGCGCGAGGCGCTGCACCATGGCCGCGAAGGGTTTGGTCTTGGGCGCGTCGACCTTGAGCCCGCTCAACACGCTCAGGCGGTCGCTGCGCAGGCGGTCGCTGAGCATGCAACACAGGGCCTGGCGGCGTGCGCGGGTGGTGATGTTCTTGCGATAGCTGCGCGGGCGGGGCCCGAACACGCTGCCGCCACCGCGCATCTGCGGTTCACGCGTGCTGCCGTGGCGCGCGTTGCCGGTGCCCTTCTGGCGATACGGCTTGCGGCCGCCGCCGCGCACTTCGGTGCGGGTCTTGGTCTTGTGCGTGCCCTGCCGCTGGGCGGCCTGGGTGGCCACGATCACCTCGTGCACGAGCGTCGGATTCAGCGGCACGTCGAAGATGGTGTCGGGCACATCGAGGGTACCCTGGTCCACGCCTTCGGCATTGATGCGTTTCAGCGTCGCCATCGCGCTACGCCTCCATGTGCTTGTGCGTCTGGCGCACGGTTACCAGGCCGCCATTGGCGCCCGGCACCGAGCCGCGGACGAGCAGCAGATTCTTTTCCGCCTGCACTTCCACCACCTCTAGGCCCTGGGTCGTCACGTTGATGTTGCCCATGTGACCCGGCAGGCCCTTGCCCTTGTAGACGTCGTCGCCGGTGGTCTGGAGGCTCCACGCCTGGCGGAAGAGCCACGGCGCGCTGAATGAGCCGCGCCCGATCATCACGCCCG
>CAYMLC010000033.1:6104-14442 GCA_964390765.1 uncultured Nitrospirales bacterium | reverse complement strand
GTCGCATCGTCGGGCTCCTTCGCCACAACGAAGGCAAATGAAGCCTTGCGCTTCTGCAGATTCGTCGCGTCCAGCCGGAAGATGTGCTGGAAGCGGCCCTCCTGGAACAGGGTGAAGCGCAGCGCGCGCACGGGTGACGGCCCCAGCACCTCCTGAACCGACGGCACGATAAAGCGGTCGCCCCGTTCAATAAGCGCCTCGGTCGCGCGGGCCAGCGTCTCCAACTGGAAGAACCGCTGAATCTCGTTGCCCCACGCGTCGTACATCGGCCGGAAGCCCGCCCAGTCCACGCGCGGGCCCGTTGCCCGTGAAGGGGGCTTGCGCGGGCGTTGCTTCGAGGCAGCCGCGGTCCTGCCGCTCGGCGTTTTTCCCGGAGGCGTCTTTCTCGCTGGATTCTTGCTGGATGGCTTGCGCGGCACGGCGGTTTTCCTCGGCCCGAGTATAAGGAGCGCGGCGCCGGGGCATCGAATTTCTACCAGTGCGCTTGGCGGAAGGGGCATGCTACAATTGCCGCAGACGCCGCATTACCCGAAAAGCTGGGGAGTTTAGTTGACGTGAAGCTCCTTAATCGTTTCTTTATTATTTGCGCCGCCACCGCCACAGTCGCGCTTGCCGCGCCGCTGGCCAGCGCGCAGGCCGTGCTGCTCATCTGGGACGACGACGCCTTCACGCTGCCGGAAGACCTGAACCCGAATACCCGCGCACTTTTGGACCGGCTCGAGCAGGCCGGCTATCGCGTCACGCCGAGCGAGCGTGGCCAGGGGCGCTACAACGGACAGACGCCCGCGCCCGACGCCTTCGACGTGGTGGTGCATCTCAACGGCAACAGCGATGTCTTCGATGTGATGTTGCCCACGGGCGCGCGGGGGCTGGCGGCATATGTGCAGGCGGGCGGTGGCTACGTGGGGTTCGAGAATACCGAGGCGCAACTGAACCTGCCGGTTGGCTTTTCGCTCGACGCATCGCTTGAAGACCTCTACACCATCAACAGCATTTCCGGGCGAGGCACGCAGGACTTCACCCTGACGAAGGTGCCGGTCTTTCAAGACCACCCCGTAGTGGCCAACGTGCCGAACAGCTTTACCCTCAATGCGGCGCGCCTCATCGGCGACGCGCGCCCCTTCACCGGCCAGATCGCGTCGGTGCTCATGCGCGATGGCGAAGGCAGCGCCGCCGTAGCGATACGTGAGTTTGGCGCGGGCCGCACCGTATCGTTCAGCCACGCCGGCAACTTCAGTGGCTCGAGCGTGCTCAGTGACCCCAACGCGCAGCAGCTTGTGGTCGATGCTGTCCGCTGGGCCGACCAGACACCTCCCACGGTCACGGCCATTACGCCCGAGATCTTCTTCGTCGATACCGCCACCTTTGTGGTTACCTTCAGCGAACCCGTCGATGGCGTCAATGCCGCGGACTTTGTGGCCCAGGCGGGCGGCAACCTTCGCTTCACGGGTCCACTGACCGTTGCGCGCCGCGCACCCGACACCTTCGTGGTCGTGGTCGGAGGCGTTTCGGGTCAGGGCACGCTGACGGTTTCGCTGCGCGACAACAACTCCATCGTTGACCGCAGCAGTTCGGGCAATGCGCTCGGCGGAGCCGACGCCGGCGATGGCGACTTTACGGGTGAGCCGCTGCGCCGCGACACGGTGCTTCCGCGCATCGACACGTTCGGCGTCACGCCACTGGTTACGCCCGTGGGCGGGGTGCCGCGCCTCACTGTTGGCTTCAGCGAAGACATGAACACCGCGGTCTTTCCCGAGGTCGAGATCATCACCGAGAACAACGGCGTGATACCGGCGCGGCCGGCCTTCGGTAAGCAGGGGGTCGCGCGTGTGACCGATGGTCTGACGGCGCTCTATCGCTTTGAAGAGGGCACGGGCACGACCGTCAACGACACGTCGGACAACGGCGCGCCCCTGAACCTGTCCATCATTGCGCCCGGCAATGTGACTTGGCTGCCCGAACAAGATGCGCTGCGGCTGGATGCGCCGGTGCGGGTTGAGTCGAGCGGCGCGGCCATCAAGATCTTCAATGCCGTCTTCGCCAGCAACGCCGTCACGCTCGAAGCCTGGGTGCGCCCCGCCAACAGCATGCAGACCGGCCCGGCGCGCGTCGCCACGATTTCGGATTCGACCGGTGTGCGCAACATCACCCTCGGCCAGGATGCCGCCGGCTGGGAGACGCGCCTGCGCACGACCGCGACCAGTGACAACGGCATACCGGCGCTGGCTGCCGGGGGCGCCGTGACCGATGGCTTGCAGCACGTGGTGTACACGCGCGCGAGCGACGGCCCGGCCGTACTCTATGTCGATGGCGTCGCCGTCGCGCAGACCACGGTGCCCGGCGGCACGACAAACTGGAACTCAAGTTACCCGCTCGTGCTGGGCAACGAGGCCACCGGTGGCCGCGCCTGGCTGGGTGAACTGCACCTGGTCGCGTTTTACGGGCGCGCCCTGACCGGTGCAGAAGTGCAGCAGAACTTCAGTGCGGGCGCGCAGCGCGACGTCGGCGGCGACGGTGCCTGGACCGGTCCGCGCACGTATCAGGTATCGGCAGACCGCGCCGTGGTCGAGGCCGATGCCGGCGTGGCGACGGTTGCGGTTCGCGCGGCGGAAGACCTGGCGGGTAATGCGATGGCCCCCGACGCCAGCAATCAAATTGTGCTCGTGCGCGGCGGCCTGCGCGTCGCGCAACAGCCGCCCGCCAATGTGGTGGCGGAAGCGGGGGAGACCCTGACCCTGCGCACGGCCGCATCGGGTGCGGTGGGCATGGCGCGCTTCGAGTGGGTACGCGAGCCCGCGACCGGCCCCAGTACCGTGGTCGGCGATGCGGCAGAGCTGGTCTTTGCACCGCTGGAGCTGGACGACAGCGGCCGCTACTTCTGTGTGATCAGCGATGACCTCGGCAGTGTGCAGACGCGTACCGTCTCGCTGCGCGTGGTAGCTGAACTGCCAGCCGTGGGCTGGCTGGGGCTATCCGCGCTGGCTGGCCTTATCGCGTGGGCCGCGGCGCGCCGACGCCGTTAAGCGCGCATCACACGCGCATGTGGTCGGCCTGCCAGTCCTTGATGGCCAGCTTGATCGCGCGGCCATCGGCCAAGTGGCCATCCAGCACTTGCGCGGTCAAGTGGGGCAGTTCCGCGTCGCTCGCGAAGCGCAGCGCGATGAGTTGCTTGACGTTCAACTCGTGAACGCGCGCGGCGTGCTCAGGCGGCAATAGCCGCATCAGCCGCAGCCGCATCTCGTCGCGTATCAGACGGTCCTGTACCATCAGTGCGTTGAAGCGGGCCACTTCATTGGCGCCCGCCACCGCCAGGGCGGCGCCCGCGGCGCTCAGGCCCAGCGCGACGCCGGCCCCGTTGCCCTGCCCCCAGTACAAGACCGTACCGGCTATGCCTACGAGCGCAGCGAGCATGGCGCCGCCCAGCACGCCGAAGAAGGGCCACGGCCATTTGCGGTGCGTACGAAAACTCTGGGGTACGGGCATCGGGCTTCGCCTTCGCTTACACGCGCATGTGGTCGGCTTGCCAATCCGACACCGCCTTCTTGATCTCGTCGGGGGCGCTCAACTGCTTGTCCAGCACCTGCTGCGTGAGTCCGGGCAACTCTTCATCGCTGGCAAAGCGCAGGGCGATCAGCTGCGGCACGGTTAACGCGTCAATGCGCGGCTGCGCTTCAGGCGGCAGAACACGCGCGAGGCGCAGGCGCATCTCGAGGCGAATCAGGCGGTCTTGCAGCATAAGCGCGTTGAAGCGCGCCACGGTGCCGGCGCTCACGGCCAGCAGGGCCGCGGCGCTTGCGCTTACGCCGACCAGCGCACCGGCCCAGTTGCCATCGAGGGCCAGCATTGCGGTGCCCGCCAGCCCCACCAGCACTGCCACAATGGCGGCGATGCTCACGTAAATCAGCGGCCAAGGCGTCTTCCCATGGTTCTCGTAACGCTGTGGTGCGCTCATGCGCCTGGTCTCCCTGGTCAGTCCGTTGCGGCGTGGCATGGCGTGGCATCAGGCCCCGCCGTTTGCACCCCGATACTGTAGTGAAAGCAAGGTGATGTCGTCATGCAGCGGGTGCCCGGCCCGAAAGCGATTGACGTCTTCCTTCACCGCCTCCACCGTGCCCGCCGCGTGGTCCGGCAGCCCTGCCCGCAGACGCGCCTCCAGCCGCTGCGTCCGGTAGAACGCCTCGCCATGGCCCATTGCTTCCGTCACGCCGTCGGTATAGATCAACAGGCCTTCGCCCGCCGCGAGCGGCAGTTCCGCGTCGGTGTAGGCGAGTCCGTCGAAGACACCCAGGATAGGGTCGCCCTGGTTGGGCAGGGCCGAAGGCGGCTGCCCGTTGCCCCAGCGGTAGGGCGGCGGATGCCCGGCATTGGCGTAGGCCACGGTGCCCGCGCCGATATGCAACACGCCGTAGACCAGCGTCACGAACAGCGCCGCCTCGTTGTCTTCGCGCACCAGCTCGTTGAGCCGCGTGAGGCATGCGCCCGGGGCCGCCTCGATACGCGCGACCGCCCGCAATTGCGTGCGCACGACCGCCATGAACAGCGCCGCGGGCACCCCCTTGCCGCACACATCGGCCACGACAAAAGCCAGCCGGTCGGCGTCGAGCCAGAAGAAGTCGTAGAAATCGCCGCCCACCTCGTTGGCAGGCGTCATGCTCGCGTGCAGGTCGATCTCGCTGCGGTCGGGGAAGGCGGGAAACTGCTTCGGCAGGATGGCGCGCTGGATGTCCGCCGCAACCTTCAGCTCGTGCTGAACACGGGACAGGTCATCCTCGGCCGCGCGCCCCGCCAGCAAACGCGCCGCCTCGCCGATAGTCTTGTCGAGCGTGGTCTCGAGGTCGCGAAAGTCGATGGGTTTGGTGAGAAAATCGAACGCGCCGCGGTTCATGGCCGTGCGGATGTTTTCGAGATCGCCATAGGCCGAGATGACGACCGCCTTGTAGATGCGGTCGCGTTCAGACAGGTGGCCCAGAAAGGTCAGCCCATCCATGACCGGCATGTTGAGGTCGGTCAGCACCACACTGATCTCGGGGGCGCTGTCGAGCTGTTCGAGCGCCGCCTGGCCGTGGGGTGCGAATGAGAATTCGAGCTCGCCGTCGCGGATGCGCCGCCGGAAACGCTGGCGGATCAGCGCCTCGAGGTCGGGTTCGTCGTCGACCACGAGCACCTTGACCGGTGCGCGCCGCCCGCCCGTTTGCTCAGAGGGGTGCGCCATAGCGCTTCAGCAGGTCCTCGACCATTTCAAAGTCGAGCGGCTTCGTGAGGTAATCGTCGGCGCCGAGGGCCATGGACTCGTCGCGCTTGCCCGCATCGCTGTACGCGGTCACCATCACCACGGGTGTCTGGGGGAGGCGCGCCTTCAGCTGTTCGAGTAGTTCCAGGCCGTTCATGTTGGGCATGTTGATGTCGCTCAGGATGAGGACCACATCGGCGCCGGAAGCGGTTTCCAGCTTGTCCAGCGCATCTTGGCCGCTTGCCGCAAAGACGAAGGTGACGCGTCCGGCACGAATCGCCCGGCGGAACCGCTGGCGGAACAGTACCTCCATATCCGGCTCATCATCGACCACCATAATCCTCATGTCGTCACCGTGTGCGGGCGCGCGGCGCGGCGCGGCAGGCGGATGCGAAACTCCGCGTGGCCGTCCTCGCTCGAGGCCAACTCCAGTTCGCCGCCGTGTCCCTGCACCACAATATCGTGGCTGATGGAGAGGCCGAGGCCCGTGCCCTGGCCCGCGGGCTTGGTGGTGTAAAAAGGTGTGAACAACCGTTCGCGCACCGAAGCCGGCACGCCGCCGCCGTTGTCGCGAATCACTATCGTCACGCACTCCTCGTCGGCCATGGTGCGCACCGTCAGGCGCGGCTGATACCCATTCGTTTCGCCGGCCTCGGCCAGTTTCTGTGCGCGCTCCTGCGTAGCGTAGCACGCGTTGTTGATGATGTTCAGAAAAACGCGGGCGATGTCCTGCGGCACCACCTCGGCCTCGGGCAGCTCGGGGTCGTACTGCAGGTCCATCTCCAGATTGAAGGTGCTGTTCTGCGCACGCATACCGTGATAGGCCAGGTGTACATACTCATCCAGCAGCGCGTTCACATCGGTCGGTGTCGGCTCACCGGCGCGCCCGCGCGAGTGCAACAGCATGTTCCGCACAATGCTGTCGGCCCGTTTGCCGTGTGTCAGGATACGCCGCGCGTTGTCCTCCAGATCCCGGGCCAGCGCGGTGATGGCCTCGCGCCGTTTCGCGGGAATCTGCTCGGCCACAGCCTCCAACTCGGCCAAGAGGTCCTCCACCAGTTCGGGTCCAAGTTCCGCAAAGTTGTTCACGAAATTCAGCGGGTTCTTGATCTCGTGTGCGATGCCCGCCGTCAGGCCGCCCAACGAGGCCAGCTTCTCGTTCATCACCACCTTGTCCTGCATCTCGCGCAGATTGTCGAGCGCCTGCTGGACTTCCGCCTGCTTGGCTTCCAGTTCCTCGGTACGTGCCTGTACGGCCCGTTCCAGTTCTTCGTTGTAGTTGCGCAGCACCTGCTCCGCCTTCTTGCGCTGGGTCACGTCGCGCATGTTCAGCACGATACCGCCCACCGTCGCATCGTCGCGCCGGTCCGTGCCCGTGACCGACACGTAGCGCCAGGTGCCATCGGCGTGCTGCAGCCGGAACTCGGCCGTCATCGGCTTACCCGGCACGGTCTCCCCTTCGCTGCGGCGCTCATGAATGACACCGCGGTCGTCGGGATGCACCAGTTCGATGAAGTCGCGCCCTTCGAGCGCATCGTGGGCGTAGCCGAACGTGCGGAAGAAGGAGGGGCTGACAAAGTGTGCGCGGAATTGCTCGTCGAGCACCAGGATGATGTCGGGCGCGTACTCGATTAACGCCTTGTAATAGGCCTGCCGCCGCTCGATTTCCTCTTCCGCGCGCAGGCGCTCGGCTATCTGCTTCTCGAGGTCGCCGCTGTAGGTCTCGAGTTCCCCGCGCATCTGCTCAAGTTTTTTGGTCTTCTGCGCCAACTCGCCGTACAGCAGCCCCAGCTTGTCCATAAACGTATTGAACCAGTGCGTCAGTTCGCCGACTTCATCGCGGGTGCGCACCGTCAGCCGGCGCGACAGATCGCCCTCGCCAGTTGCGATATTGCGCAACATGTCCACGGTCTGGCGCAGCGGCCGCAGAATCGGGCGCGACAGCGCAAGTGCAAAGAGCAGCGCACCCAGCACCGCCAACAGCGCCACCGCCGTACTGTTGATGATGAGACCCGACATGAGGGTGCGCGCGTTGCGCCGCATCTGCTGGACAGGCTCGAAGGCTTCCGCGGCGTCTATCTTGGCCAGCATCGCCCAGGTGGTGCCCAGCATGTCCACGGGTTCATAAGTCACCAGCGTATCCTGCCCGCGGTAATCCTCAATTTCGGTGACGCCGGCGGCACCGCGCTCGAACACATCGCGCGTGGCCGGCGAAGTGAGGCGCGCACGCTCGGGCGCGCGGAAAGCGCGCTCCACGCTGAAGGCGCCCGTCTCGTCGCGGGGCAGGTCGACACGCGGCAGATAGTCCGGCCCCACCAGAATGACTTCGCTCGTACGGCCGAGGCGTGCGGTCTGCGCGAAGATTTCGTTCAGCCGCGTCGGGGCAATCTTGAAGATGATGACGCCGGTCAGGCTGGCGTCGGCATCGCGGGTATGGACCGGGCTGGCCACGAAGGCCACCGGCTGATCGTACGAAGGCAGGTAGGTGCCGAAGTCGCTGAACGAGACGTCGCCGGGCCGCGTGGCATCGCGCGCGTCGCGAAACGTCTTGCCCAATGCGCTGCCGGCCAGCGGCCCCTCGAGCAGCGAAGTCCCGAAGTCCATCTCCTTTTGCGAGGTGAACAGCACGCGGCCCGTCGGCGCATCGACGAGGTAGACGTCTTCGTAGCCCAGCGTCTGCACCAGGTTGCCGAAGAGTTGCTGCAGTTGCTCGTGAACCGCGTTGTAGTCGGTGTCCGCCTCGGCACGCATCAGTGCGGCGTGGCGCCCGGGCGGGTGCACATTGTCGGCGAGGTAGGCCGCCTGCAGGGCCACGGCGGTATCGTCCAGCGCCGCCACGAAGGCCTCGGCATCCAGCGCCGGCGCCTCGCCGCGCACCCGCTCGTAGTGTCTGGACCACTCGCCGCGATAGAACGCCACCAGCCGTTCGCGGGCGGTCGCCAGGGCCGCCGCATCGAGTTCCGCCTGCGCAATGTATTCATCCGTACTGCGGCGCAACACGCTCAGTGCGCGGCGCGTGTTCTGTGCCGTCGAAAGCACGCGTGCCTCGCGCCGAACGCTGTCGGCATAGCCGGCCAGTTGTTGTCGCTTGCTGTCGAGCAGCAGCTT
>CAYMLC010000033.1:4070-6094 GCA_964390765.1 uncultured Nitrospirales bacterium | reverse complement strand
CTTGCCGATTGCCAGCGTGCGCTCGCTCAGGGCTGCCTGCCCCGCACGGTCCATCTCGCTCAGCGTGCGCGCGGAGAACCAGATGCCCACAATGCCGCCCAGCGCCACCGGCAGCATGCCGCTGGCCAAGAGCAACAGCGAGAGTTTTCGGCCCAATCTCATGGCGTGGTCACGGCCTCCTGCGGCGGTTGTGCACCCCGGCGCCCCATGTCGTAGCACACCGACTGGCCGTGGCGCGCGTTGGGCGCCACCCGGTGTATGCTACGGCCCATGCGGTCACGCAGGGCCAACGCCGGGAAGCGCCTCAGGGTTTCCCGCCCGGGCCGCTGCGCAGCCGATTTCCGCCACAGTGAGAACCATCCAATGCGCGTGCGCCTTATCGTGAATCCCGTCGCCGGGGCCGGCCAGGGCCGGGCCGCCGCCGAGCGTCTGTTCCGTGCCCTGCGCGCCAAGTTGCGCGCGGTCGACCTCGTAGAGACCTTGCGCCCCGGGCATGCCACCGAGGTCGCCTCGGACGATGGCGCCGATTGCGTGATAGCCGTCGGTGGCGACGGCAGCCTCAATGAAGTGGCCAATGGCCTGGCGCCCGGGCGCCTGCTCGCGGTGCTGCCGGTCGGCACGGCCAATGTCGTGGCGCGCGAACTGCGTATTCCGCGTGTGCCCGAGGCCCTCGCCGACCTCATCACGCGGGGCTCTTCCGTGAAGATCGACGCCGGGCTGCAGGGCGCGCGTCGCTTCCTCTTGGGTGCGGGGGCGGGACTCGACGCGGCCGTGGTGGCGGCGATGCAGCGCCGCCGTGGCCGGCGCAACGCCTACTGGCGCTGGGTTGCACCCACCATCGCCACGGTGCTGCGCTATACCTATCCGCGCATGCGGGTCGAAGTCGACGGTGAAGTGCTGTGCGAGGACGCGCAATACGTCATCGTCGGCAATTGCACCTACTCCGCCGGCTTCTTCCCCAGCACGCCCCTGGCCAAACCCAACGACGGCCTGCTGGACGTTTGCGCCGTCGAGCGCCTGCACCCCCTGAAAATCGCTTATCTGGCCGTGGCCGTCTGGCACCCCAGCTTTATACGCGACCGCGATATTCACTACCGGCAGGGCCAGCACATCGTGGTGACGCCAGTCGGCGATGCCGAAGTGCCCATGCACTTGGACGGCGAGAGTGCCGGCAGCGTGCCCGCTGAATTCCGCGTCGCGCCGCACGCCTTTCAGGTGATAGCGCCGGACGGTTGATTGCACCGTGCGTGCCCCCTATCCTGCCGCCCCAACGAACAACTGCCCCATGGGTAACGCCTTGTAAACAAGGGAGTCTGCCGGATGCGCACGCCCGTTCTCTTTCTGCTGAGTTGTCTTGCTGCCGCGCTCGTGGCGCCTTTCGCACAGGCCGACGCAATCATCGTCGAGGGCGAGGTCTTCCGCGACGTCACGATTTTCGAGACCGACACCCGCTATTTCTTCCGCACGCCAGACGGCCGCGCCATGAGCGTGAGCAAGGAGGAAATCGGGCCCGGCGAGGTCGCCTTCGGTGATGCGTTGCTCGCCATCGACCAGCCGCCCGCCGACCCAGCGCCGGTGCCCGCTCCGGGCGAAGAAGCGCCCGCAGCAGTAGCGCCCGTCGAGGAGGCCCCCACCGAAGAAGTGCCGGTCGCAGTCGAAGGCGAGCCGGCGATGGCGGAAGGCGAAATGGCTGTGGCGGAAGGTGAGGCGGCGATGACGGAAGGCGAAGTGGCCATGGCGGAAGGCGAGGCAGCCATGGCGGAAGGCGAAGCCACCGCTATGCTCGTGCCCTTGGCCGCCGATAGCGCCGCAGCGCTCGAAGCCGGCTCCGCCTTCACCGACTATGTACTTTGGGATGGCGGGCCGCGCTTGCAAGCCAATGCGCTGGTCCTGCGCAGCGCCGGGACAACCCTCGCCCTGTGCGTCATCGATGCCGTTGCGCCCAGCACCAGGCTGCGCCAGGAGGTGCTCGACGCGCTGAACGCAGGGGGGACGGCCATTGCGAGCGAGAGCCTGCTGCTGGC
>CAYMLC010000033.1:1404-4060 GCA_964390765.1 uncultured Nitrospirales bacterium | reverse complement strand
CGGAGGCCATGAGCGGTGGCTACGACGCGCTCATCAATGATGTGCTGTTGGGTACGGAGCGGTCTGACGCCTGGATGGCTACGCGCGACGCGGTGGTCAGCAGCTTGGAGAGTGCGCTGTCGAACCTGCGTCCAGCCCGCATCTCCACCGCCCATGGTGCGTTGCCGGGCCCGCTGCAGAGCACTGGGGGCGACAGCGCGGTGGTCGATTCGACAGCTGCGGTACTGGCCGTACAGGACGAGAGCGGGCTGCTGGCCTATGTCGTGAATGCGCCGCTGGCGCCCGCCTACGTCTTCGGCACGGAGCCCCGCCCGGACCGCGGCATTGCCGGGAACGTAACGGAAGCGATTCGGGGCGAACTCGGCACCGTGCCCGTACTCGTGACCAACAGCGCCGCTGGCGACCTTGCCGCCACGCCCGACCCGGCCACCGCCGCCGATGCTCTGGCCGCGCTTGCCCAGACCGCGCGCAAAGCCGAAGCAGCCGGGGAAATTGCGCTGGCGGTGCGCACCCGCAGTGTTGCGCTGCCCCCCACTGTGCTGGGTGACCTGGCCCCGCAGGAAGCGCTGATTACCGAAGCGCTGCTGGACAGCCTGTATCTGGCGAGCGTACCCGGCGTACCCGCGGGCCAGGTGGGCATGCTGGTGCGCGTGCGTTCGGCCGAAGCCGGCTACGAGCGTGCGCTGCTGCTCGCCAATGCCCAGCACTTCATCGGTCCCTTGCCGACCATCCCCGGCTACATCGCCGCGACGGAGACCACCCGCTTCGCCTTCTATGGTCCGGTGCTGCCCAAGTGGGCCGTCGAGACCTACCTCCCCACGTCGGCTGAGGAAGAGGCCGCGCCCGTGTGGGGCGCTATCCCCATGCTCGATCAGCATCGCATGGCCTATGAGCAGGGCCGGACACTGGGTGCCGAACAGCGCGCGCAGCTGACGGAATCCGCCGTGGCAACCGCCGATGCGCTCGGGAAAATGGCGCCTATGCTTAACGCGCTCGGCGGCGATCTGCCCCCCGAAGCCCAGGCACTCATTGGTCGGCTCGAGCCGGCCCAACTCGTTCGCGCGGCCCAGCAATTGGCGGGGGCGTTCGTACGGGCCGAGTTTATCGACTTCACGCCGGAGCAATGGATCAAGCTGATGGGCGTGAGCGAAGGCGCCCAGTTGCCGTTCGATTCCGTGCTGCTCATGCAATTCCTGGTCAGTGGCCAGGAGTTGCCGGGTCAGGCCTCGGGTATCGTGCGGCTGATCAAGGGGATGGCCGGTGGCGTCGAGCTGGGTTACGATTTCTTCTGATGAGTGTAAGTCTTTTGTAAAAATAAAGTTAGCGAAGCTTCAGTGCGTGCCGGCTACGGCAGAACACACGGAGCGAAGCCCGGGGCGGCACGCCGACTGTATTGACATGCCGAACACCCTGACGTATCATGCGTCCGCTGCTGGTGACGGCATGATTCACACCGGCAGCAAGCGCCGTCGGGCCCCTGCAATCGCTGGGCCGGCGCGTAGACGTACGCAGTGCAAGAGGCGTGAGGCAGGCCGGGTGTCCGGTCGAGTACGAAGGCAAGCTTCGTTTCGGGCTACAACTGGGCACATCACGCGTGGTGTAACGGGAGCGTAATCGCGGTGGGCGCGTGCGTTCTCGCCAAACACCCGCAATGAGGAAGTTTAGCTGTGTTGAATTCAATACGTTCTGTGGCAATCCTCGGGTTGGTTGCCTTCGCGGTGTTCCCGGGCGTGGCGCGCGCGCAGTGCCCCACCGATGTCGACCTGCGCGCGCTTGCGCAAAACCTCGACGAAATCCTGGGGGCAGCACTGCAGGATACCGACGGCAACAACTTGTGGATTGGGGAGGGCGGCAATACCGCGCTCTGGACGACCATCCCGGGTCAGGACAGCGAGTTGTTTGTCGGCACCGACAACGACAACAACCTGGCGCAGGACGATATCCATCTAGGCGTGCTCAGTGACATCATTAACGGTGTCGCGCCCGGCATTTCGGCGGCGGACCGCAATGCGGTCTGTGCCGCCTTCGAAGCCAACCGCAATGCGATTCGTCAATTCAACGTTACGCTGAACAACGTCGATGGTTCGGGCTCGGCCTTCGGCTTTAACATCGACCTCCCCTCGACCATCACCACCGGCGAGGAGTTGTGTATCGACCTGCCGCTCGGTTTAGGTACCGAATGCTTTGACGTGCCGCCGCTCTTTAGCTCAGGCGGGGAAGAAGGCTTGCTCACCTCGGTGGACCCACAGTTAGAAGGCGCCTTGCTCGACTTCTCGGCTGCGCTTATGACCATTGGTGAAGACCCGGCCCCCGATACCGGCAGCGTCTTCTATCTGCAGGCTTTCCTCGGCCGTACCGTTGCCGGCGTACTGGAAAATATCGTACCGGTGTTGTTGGCCGAATTGACCGGCAAGGGATTTACCGTTCCCTGCGGCGATATCAGCGACATCGATGAGAACGACCTTGAAATCGACCTGGACGGCATAGCCATCTCCGCCTCCGTTTTCATCGACAATGTCGATATCTGCAACACGATCAACGCCCTCATCGGCCGTTTCAACTGCGCCGACCTGACCTGCCGCCCCGACCTTATGGGTTCGGCGGTAACCCCCGGCTTCAGCCAGAATCCCACGTTCAATACGCCGCAGCCGGAATT
>CAYMLC010000033.1:0-1394 GCA_964390765.1 uncultured Nitrospirales bacterium | reverse complement strand
CCGGGGGATTCTTTTGAACTTGAGGTGGTGCCCAATGGCGGGCGCCTCTTCGTTGCGACGCAATGGGAGCGCCGTCCAATCGGCGGTGGTCCCTTCGCCGACGTGCCCGGCGCCGATGCGCCCGTGCTCAATGTGCCCAGCGCCGTGCTGGGTGACGCGGGCGTGTATCGCGCGCAGGTGTTCAACCCGGGTACCCGCAGCCTCTCGGCGCGCAACAGCCAGACGGTTACGGTGAACATTTCGCCCGAGTTGATTGTGACGGCCACGCCACCCACCACGGTGCGCCTGGTCGATGGCGACAGCACCACGCTCGCCGCGACGGTTTCGGGCGGTGTAACGCCCGTTACGACGCAGTGGACGAAAGACGGCGTGAACGTGCCGGGCGAGACCGCGCAGACGCTTGACCTCACCGATGTGTCGCCCAGTGACCAGGGGGTCTACGTGCTCGAAGCGCAGGACGCGCGCCTCGTGCCGCAGCCGCAGGAAGTGAATTCTGACCCATTCGATGTGTTTGTGCTTGGCGCGTCGGCGCGCCCCTTCGACGCTACGCTGCAGGCTGACGAAGACAACTTCTTCATCCGCGTGCTTCCCACAGGTGGCGACATCGGCAGCTGCACACTCGGTCCCGGCTGCTATACCTATCAGTGGTTCTTTACGCCGGAAGGCGGCTCGGAAGCGCCGCTCGGCGTGACGACCAATGAAGTGGCGCTGACGCCGGCCACACTGGCCGATGCGGGCACCTATCGCGTCGTCTGGTCCGATGGCTTCGTCAACCTCGAAGCTTCGGCCACGATTCAGGTGGTGTCGAACCCCATCGAAATCACCACGCAGCCGCAGAGCGCCGGCCGCCGCACTGACATCGCCAGTGCGCCCGTCGTCTTCGACGTGGTGGCCACGGGCGGTCTTCCGCTCGATGACCTGACCTTCGAGTGGATCTTTACGCCCGCTGCCGGCGGACCGGCCCAGCGGTTCGATGATACCGACCCCCGCATCACGTCGACCCCGACGTCGTCGACCTTCAACCTGGGCTCCGTCAGCAATGCGGACGCGGGCACCTACCAGGCGGAGATTGCCGACGCCAACAACCAGGTCGCCCTGAGCGACGTGGCCACGCTGACCACCGGTTCGCTGTTGAACATCGTGGCCCCGTTCCCGGCGGGCGGTAACTTCTACACGGGCGATATCGACCCCGGCGCGCTGGAAGCCAACGTGGTTGGCGGCGTCGGCCCGATTACCTTCCAGTGGCGTCGCGCGCCGCTGGGTGGTGGTCCGGCGCAGCCGGTGCCCGGCGCGCCAGCGGCCTCCGCGTTCAACCTGACCCCGTTGACCCCGCTCGTGGCGGGCGTCTACACGCTCCAAGTCCAGGACCAGGGTACCGGCACCGGTGACCCGTC
>CAYMLC010000032.1:5343-14570 GCA_964390765.1 uncultured Nitrospirales bacterium | reverse complement strand
GAAGAAATGGCGGTCGAACAGGACCGGGTTGCCGCGCTTGCCGCTGACCGTGGGCACCGCGATCGAGCGTCCCTCGACCGGGTTGTAGGCGGCGATCAGACGGTTGATCTCGCCGGGCTCGAGCGTCGCCGTGCGGCGATCGGTGGCTGTGGCCAGTTCGGCGGGCGTGAACTGGCGGGCGCGGGCCAGGTTCAGCGGGCGCACCGGGCGGCGCTCGACACTCAGGTGGCGGAAGCGCAGTGCGCGGCGGCGGTGCGTGCGGTTGTGCAATTCCTTGAGGCACCAGCGGCGGCTGTCGTCGTCGCGCGGGTGGGCTTCGGGGCGCACGCTGGGGATCGCGCTCAATTCAGCCGGTGCATGGAAGACGAGGGGCCGCAGCGCACGGTTGGCGAAGAGCGCCGCTTCCAGTGCGACCTCGAGCATGGCGCGGGTAACGCGGCCTTCCGCGAGCGCACCGTGATCGATGCGGTCGAAGACGGCCTCTACGAAACCTACGATATCGTCGTCTGTCGCTTCGAGGGTGCGCAGGGCGTCGGATACCCGGTGCAGGCACACCTCGACGTGCGCGCGGCCGACCGGCGCGGTGGGGTCCAGGCTGCCCAGTGCCTGGCGAATGGTATTTTCAAGATAAGTACGCATACTGCTCCCGCTCTGTGTGGTGCTGACCGTTGGCGCAGAAAGCGCGTCGAAGACGCCCGAAAGAGCGAAGACTAACACTTAAGCGCATGGCAGATCAATACCTACGTCGCGCCGCCCGAAGGCGTAATACGGCTGGCGGGGCGGCCGGCCGGTTGGCTACCATGGAGTCGTGCGGTGGCCGGCCGGTCAACGCGCGCGCAGGGGTATATGTGGAACCAGTCAACCGAGATGAGGCCCGCCTGATCGAGCGGGCGAAGCGGGGCGACAAGGCGGCGTTTGGCGCGCTGGTGCGCCTGCACGAGCGCTTTGCCTATGCCTCGGCCTACAGCATTGTAAGGCACCGCGAAGACGCGCTGGACCTTGCGCAAGAGGGCTTCGTACGGGCGTTTCGCGCGCTCGACCGCTTCGAAGCGGGCCAGGCCTTCCGTCCGTGGCTCTACCAAATTGTACGAAACGCCGCGCTGAACGCGTTGAAGA
This sequence comes from uncultured Nitrospirales bacterium, assembly GCA_964390765.1. Classification (GTDB taxonomy): domain Bacteria; phylum Hydrogenedentota; class Hydrogenedentia; order Hydrogenedentales; family JAGMZX01; genus CAYMLC01. Next base: position 13,454 of record CAYMLC010000032.1, on the reverse strand, counting down.
AGCGGCAGCGGCGTGGCGAGCGCTCCTTGGATACGCTGGCGGAGAATGGGGTGGAGCCGGTCAGTGGGGCGCCTGCGCCGGATACACAGGTGGCGAAGGAGGATTTGCGGGCGGCGCTGGCTGATGCACTGCAAGCACTTACGCCGGACCAGCGCGAGATCATACAGTTGCGGCATTTTCTTGAACTGAGCTACGCGGAGATTGCCGATTGCCTCGACATTCCCATGGGCACGGTCATGTCGCGCCTGCATGGCGCGCGCAAGGCCCTCGCGCGTGTGTGGGCTGCACGGCGCGCGGGCGAATGAATCGGGGGACAACCGGGTATAGGGGACAGGCAGCAGGCCGCGGGTGCGGCCGGGAAGTAGTGTGATGGCCGAACCGCCGGAAGACTTCGAGCCGCTCATCTCGGGCTATCTCGATGGCGAGTTGGACGCCGAACAGCGTGCGGCATTCGAGGCGCGCGTGCAGCAGGATGCGGCGCTGCGTCACGAGTTGGAGGCGATGAAGCGACTCTACGTGGGCACCGCCGCGCTGTGTACGGTGGACGAGCCGCCGCCCGAGACGTGGGACCGCTTCCTGGATGGCGTGTACAACCGACTGGAGCGCAAGACGGGGTGGGTGGTGCTGGTGGTGGGGCTGTTGCTGGTGCTGGCCTATGGGGTGTATGCGTTCATCACCACGCCCTGGCTGACGGCGATGGTCAAGGTGCTGATAGCGATTCCGGTGGCGGGCATGGCCATTCTGTTTTTGTCGGTGCTGCGCCAGCGCATTCGCGCGACGCGTACGGATCGGTACACGCGGGAGGTGCGCTGGTGATTGTCTCGACCTGTCCGACGATAGAAGGCACGCGCGTGGTGAAGACGATAGGCATTGTGCGCGGCAGCACGGTGCGCGGGATTCACCTGGGCAAGGACCTGTTGGCGGTGATGCGCAACTGGGTGGGCGGCGAGATCGAGGAGTACACCAAGATGCTGGCCGAGGCGCGCGAGCATGCGCTGGACCGCCTCATCGACAGTGCGCGCCAATTGGGCGCCAATGCGGTGCTGGTCGTGCGCTACAGCGCGTCGGATATTGCGGCGGGTGCGGCCGAGATTCTGATCTATGGCACGGCTGTGGTCATAGAGGAGGGCGCCACCGACGCGACGCGCAGCGCAGAGAACGCGGCCGAACCCCTGGCCGGCGTGGCGGAAAAGGTTCCGCACGGCTAGCGCCTTGACGGATGCGGCCCGCGCCGCGATACTCGAAGGCAGAGGTTGCGTAGCTGTGTGCGGCGTCCAAACGCCGCGCCAACAAACGAGGCATCGCGCATGGGGTTGCGCCGTCGCCGCCGCCGCTTCCGCTGGCAGCCGGCGGATGTGCTGGCCGTGAGCCTGGTCCTGCTGACGCTGGGGAGCGCGGGGCTGCTGCTGCATCATCTGCGCGACGGGCGCTGGCGGACCGCGCCGATTCAAGTGAAGCGCGCCCAGTGGCTGCCCGCGGCCAACCGAAGCGCGGCCCCCACCGGCGGCTCGGTCGAGCTGTCGTTCAACTATCGCGTGGGTGGGCGTGCCTTTGAAGGGCGCCGCGCAATGCCCATGGACGACACACGGCTGGCCGGCCTGCTGGATGCGCAGACCCTGGCCCGCCTGCAGCAGGGCGAAGCCGTAACCCTTCAGTCCCTGCCGGCCTCGCTGCGCACGGCGTTGCCGCCGGATGCGCGCGCCGCGTGGATGAACATGCCTGAAGTCGTGCGCTCGGGATTGCTGGAGGCGGCCGAGCGTGCCTACGCCACCGGCACGCGGCCGAAGGTTTCGTCGTTGCCGGCCCCGGCGCGCACGTATCTGGCGGAGCGCGGAATCGAGGCCTATGCCGATTTGCCCGTGGGCGTGCGCGATTACCTAGACGCGTATGCGCTGCCGGATTATCAGCGCGCGCACAGCGAAGACGCGCAGCCGGTGGCGGGGAACGCGACGGCGACGGACCGCCTGTCTGTCGCGGGCGGCACCCGGCGCTGGCTATTGCCCTACCGCCCGGCGCACGTGCGCTACGACGCCTCGCGGCCGTGGGTCTATACGCTGCACCAGCCGGGCGTGAACGGGCGGCCGGTGTCCATGGTGTTGTTCGCGCTTTCGTTGGCCGCCACGCTGGGCTACTGCACGATGTGGTATCCGCAGTGGCGCGCGGCCCGCTAGCACCCGGCTATACCGCGAGCACCTGGCCGAGGCGCGGCAGGCTGGCGTCGAACTGACTCGCCTTGGTCCAGGCGTCGGCCAAGGGGCACAGGTGCAACTGCTCGCCGCGCACGCCGACCATCAATCCGCTTTCACCTTCGATGAGGGCCTCGACCGCGCGCACGCCCATACGGCTGGCGAGAATGCGGTCGAAGGCGCTGGGGCGTCCGCCGCGCTGCTGATGCCCCAGCACGCTCACCCGCACGTCGGCAAAGCCGATACGCGCGTCGACCTGCTGCGCGATATCGTAGGCGCCACCGGCCTCATCGCCTTCGGCCACCACCACGATCATCGAGTTTTTGCCGGCCTCTCGGCCCGCATGCAGCCGCGCCACAAGGTCGTCGATATTGGTCTCGGTCTCGGGCACCAGCACTTCTTCGGCGCCGCCGGCGATGCCCGCCATCATGGCGAGGTAGCCGTTGTGGCGGCCCATCACTTCGATGAAGAAGATGCGGTCGTGCGAGTGTGCGGTGTCGCGTACCCGGTCGATGGCCTCCATCGCGGTGTCGAGCGCGGTGGCATAGCCGATGGTGAAATCGGTGCCACCGATGTCGTTGTCGATGGTGCCCGGCAGGCCGATGCAGGTGATGCCGTGTTCGCTGTAGAGCAGTTGGGCGCCGCGGTAAGAGCCGTCGCCGCCGATGACGACCAGGCCCTCGATGCCGTGCGCACGCAGGGTGTCGGCGGCGCGTGCGCGGCCTTCGGGCTCGAAGAACGCCTTGCAGCGCGCCGTGTGCAGAATCGTGCCGCCGCGGTCGATGATGCCGCCGACGTCGCGCGGACCCAGCGGCACGACCTGCTGGTCGATGAGGCCCTGATAACCGTGCTGGATGCCGAAGCAGTCTTTGCCGTGATAGGCGGCCGCGCGCACCACGGCGCGGATGGCCGCGTTCATGCCCGGCGAGTCGCCCCCGCTTGTGAGTACACCAATCCGCTGCATCGTCTCCTCCTCGGGTCCGGGCGCCTATTCGGCGTCGGGATAGATGCGGACCTCATCGCCAATGTGCAGCGTATGGTCCGAGGGCCAAGCGTTCCATTCGTAGAGCTTACGCCAGTCCACGCCATAGCGTTCAGCAATGGTATACGGCATGTCGCCGGGTTTCACGGTATACAGAATCGGTTCGCCGGCGGGGGGCGCCGCCTGCCCGGCGTCCTCGCCCGGCTCGGCCGTTTCCGCATCGGCCGGTTCCGCTTCGGCCGGTTCGTTGTCTTCACTTGCCGGTGTTTCCGCCTCCGGTTCGGCCGCGGGCTCAGGCGGCGGCCCGGCGTCGGTCGCACGTACGGCGCCTTCGGGCACATCTTCGGGCGCCAGGTAGATGGTCAACTCATCGCCAATCTGCAGGCCGCGGCTATTGGTGATGCCGTTCCACTCCAGTAACTGCCGCGTGCTGATGCCGTAGCGCTGCGCGATGGCACCCGGAAACTCGCCGCTGCGCACGGTGTGCACAATGGCAACCGTGTCACCGTCTTCCGCCGCCGGGGCTTCGGGTTCGGGTTCCGGTTCGGGCGCTTCGATTGCCACGGCCGTTTCGTCTTCGCCATCCGCAGTGCCCTCGCCCTCGGCCGCTGGCACGCTCGCCGCCGGCTCTCCCGGTGTGGCCGTGGCCACCTGTTCTTCAGCCGGTACGGCGGCTTCCTCGCGTTCGGCGGCCTCCATCGCGTCGGCCACCTCGGCGCTGCGTTGTGCTTCACGCTCGGCTTCTTCGCGTTCGCGCTCGGCGGCCAGCACATCGGCCAGGGCCTGCGCGGGCGGGGGGGCGTTGCCGGCGAATTCCAGGGCGCGCGCGCGCCACTCGGCCAGCGTGGCCACGGCGGTTGCCTCGATCGAGCGGCCGGCCCGCTCGAGTTCTTCGGCCTCGTCCATCAGGCGGCGCGTCTCCTGCAACAGCCAGTCGCCGCGCTTCGAGTCCGCGGTCGAACCGGTGATGTAGAGCGACTGGAACTCTTCACCGCGCGACAGCGTGTCCTGCAGCGGTTCGAGGTAGGGTTCGCCGGCAGTCTGCTGCAGCGTGGCCAGTGCGCGGGCCAGGCGGCTCAATTGCGCCATGGCGGGCACGGCCACATCGCGCGGCACCTGGCCGCTTTGCCAGGCGGCCTCGAGCGCGGGGAAGGCGCGCAGCAATTCGAAATAGCGCTTCTGGTCGGTTACCGCGGCGCCGTTGGCGATGTCGCGCACCACATCGATCAGTGCCGCGGCCAGCACGTCGTCGTACGTATCGACAAAGGCGGGCGCCTCGCGGGCCACGGCGGCCTCGGCCGCGGCGCCGGGCAGGGCACCGCCCAGGCCGGAGAGGTAGCGGGGCGAGGCATCGAGCGCAAGGCGCACCTGCCCATTCTCCGGCTCGGGTGCGGGCAGCGGATTATTGTAGGCGTCGGTCAAGACCAGCTGCTGCGCATCGCCGATGTCGAGGGTGGCTTCGGTGGCGCCGTTCTCCGACCACAGCGCCAGCAGCCAGGCATTGCGGTCGCGAAACAGCACACCGGCCGCGGCCTCGCCCACGGGCAGGGGCGCGCCGTCGCGCAGGGCGCCCAGGCGGTGGCTGAGCCCGTTCATGTAGACCAGTCCTTCGCTGGGCGCACCGTCGTAGACCACCTGTCGCGCGAGCGTGGTGTCTGCCTGGCCGGTCGCCAGATTCTGGAGCACGCGCTGTGCCGCTTCGGCGCCCGCGGCGGCGGCCTCGGCCGGCCCGGCGTGGAAGGCCATCGACTCGAAACCCGCGGCTTCGGCAGCGCGCCGGAAGGCGGGTGCGCCCGCGCCACCGGGCAACACCGCGGCGCGCAGTTGGTCGGCTGCGCCTTCCGACACGAGCGTGCGCAATTGTTCGGGCGTGCTGACGGCCATCGCGACCGGCGCACTGCTGCCGCCCCCGCGCAGGGCCTGCACCGCGTTGCGCAGGGCCTTGGCCTCGCCGTGGGCCTGCACCTCCCAGCGAGCCACGCGATCGCCCAGCGCACGCGCAAAGCGGCGCGCCTGCGCGTTGGGGTCGGCCAGCGCGGCCAGGTCGAGTGTGGCCACCACGTCGAAGCCCCAGTTCATGCTGCGCTCGGCGTTTTCGAGAAAGGCATCGTTGTTCGCATCGAGCCGCACCGTGCGGATATTGACGCTGCGCAGCGCCAGCAGCACGCGCTCGTTGGTCTGGTCGAGTTGCGCGACGATGGGCAGCGCGGGGCCGCCGGCGGGCCGGTCTATGCGAGCGAAGTTTCGCGTCACGGTTTCCGTGCCGCCAGGCACTTGCACATCGAGACGCGCCGTATAGAAGCCGCGCAGCGGCTCCAGGCTGTCGACGGCCCACCAGCGCGCCTGGCCCGCACCCAGCGTCGCGTTGCCCAGGCGGGCACGCTGGGGCTGGGCCAGCACCGGTGCGCGCACGAGCAGGTCGACTGAGGCAGCGACCGGCGCATCGGTGGTGACCTCGACGATCAGCGGGTCGTCGACATAGACGAAGCCAACCGGCTGATCGGGCGCAAGTTCGACGGCCACGGCGCCCGCCACCGCCGCGTGCACGGTCACGGCGCCCAGGGCTAAGGCGAGGCTCAGTAGTCTCATGTTGTCGTCCTTCTGCCGCGCGCTGGCCGAGGCCGGTGCGGCGGCCGCTCAGCGCATATTGAGGAACGGGTTGGTGTGCCGCTCTTCGCCGATGGTGGTGGCGGGCCCATGACCACAGTACACGATGGTGTCGTCGGGCAGGCTCATCAACTCGCGCTGTATCGAATCGAGCAAGGTCTGCGTATCGCCGCCGGGCAGGTCGGTACGCCCGATGCTGCCGGCGAACAGCGTGTCGCCCGCCAGCACGAAGCCATCGCCCACGAGCACCACATGGCCGGGAGAGTGGCCCGGCGTGAAGCGCACCTCGAGCGTGGTGGCGCCGACGGTGATCTGCTCGCCGGGTTGAGTGAAGCGGTCGGGCTCGGGCGAGGGCGTGGCGGGCACGCCGAACATGGCGCCCTGCTGCGGCAGGGCCTGCAACAGGGGCAGCTCGTCGGCGTGGCACACGAGGGGTGCGCCGGTCGCCTCGACAAGTGCGGCGTTGCCATTGCTATGGTCGAGGTGGCAATGGGTGTTGAAGATCATGGGCACGCGCAGGCCCTCGATGGCCTGCAGCAGGGCGGGCGCGGGTTCGCCCGGGTCAACCACGAGGGCTTCGCCACCGTCTATGACCACGTAGCAATTCGTGGCAAAGGGCGTTAGGGTAAAGGTTTTCAGTTCCACGCTATCGTTTCCGGATGGGTATTGGCACAAACCTCCGGATGCTACTGGGGGTCGCACGGGCTGTCAAGAAAACGGTGCACGCGCACGCGGCAGGGAGAGGCAGATTTTATGGGCACGACAACACTCTTGGTCGGCATGATGCTGGGCTTGCTTCCGCTCGAAGAGCCGGAGGCGCGGCCCGGTATGTGGGGCTACCATCCCGCAGACGGCGCGATCGTTCGGGTGAACCCGCCGGCGCTCACGTGGGTGCCGGTCGAGGATGCGGTGCACTACGAGGTGCAAGTGGCCGCCACGCCGCAGGGCCAGGCCGAGGCCTTTACGGTGAACGGACTCACCGATACCGTCTATGTGCACGATGTGCCGGTGCCCGACAACAAGCGCTGGGTGTGGCGGTGGCGCGCCTATATGCCCAACCCCGAGCCGGGCGGTGACCCCCTGCCTACGGACTGGAGTGTGCCGCGCCGCTTCGTGCTCGAAGCCGGGGCCGTGACCTTTCCCAAGCCCACCCGCGCGCAACAGGCCGAGCGCGTGCCCGACACGCATCCCCGCGTCTTGTTTTCGGCCGAGCAGGTGCCCGAGTTGAAGGCGCTGCGCGATGGCGCGCTGCAAGAAGATTGGGCGGCCATCGTCGCGGAGGCGGACCGCCTGCTCGCGAGTCCGCCCGACACGAGCGAGCCGCCGCTCTACCCCGATGATGTGGAATACAAGAGCGGCGAATGGAAAGAGATTTGGTGGGGGAACCGCGAGCGCGCCATCGCCGTGGCCGACGGCGCCGCGACGCTGGCGTTTGTCTACCGCTTGACGGGTGAGCAACGCTACGCCGACGGCGCACGCGAGCTCTTGATGGCCCTGACGCGCTGGGACCCGGAAGGCAGCACCGAGTATCGCTACAACGACGAAGCCGCGATGCCGCTGTTGTATTTTCCGGCGCGCGCCTACAGCTGGGTCTACGACGCGCTGACGCCGGCGGAGCGCGAAACCATCGTGGCGATGATGCGGGTGCGCGGCGCGCAATGCTATGCCCATCTGCGTGACACCGGCTTCCTGTGGAAACCGTTTTCGAGCCACAGCAACCGCGCGTGGCACTGGCTGGGCGAAGTCGCGCTCGCATTCTACGACGACATTCCCGAGGCGCCGGAATGGCTGGACTACAGCATGGACTATCTCTACGGCGTTTACCCGGTGTGGGGCGGCGCCGACGGCGGCTGGCATGAGGGCCTGTCGTACTGGGCCAGCTACATTCGGCGCTTCACGCAGTGGGCGCAGTCCTTGAAGAACGTCATGGACATCGACCCGTTCCGCAAACCGTTCTTCAGCGAGACCGGCTACTACGCGCTCTACACGATGCCGGCCGGCGCCGAAGCCGGCGCCTGGGGCGACCTGGCGCCCTTCCGCAATCCCGAGAGCATCGCGCAGACCGTGGGGCTGCTGGCGGCCAACGCCGGGAACTCGCACTGGCAATGGTACTTCGAGCAATACCCATCGGCCGAACTGTCGCGCGGGTATCTGGGTTTTCTGGCCAAGCATGCGGCGGTCGATCTGGAGGCGCAGGCGCCGGAGGACCTGCCGCCCTCGCGGGTCTTTCAGCAGACGGGACTGGCCGTGTTGAACACGAATCTGCTGGACGGCACCGACAACGTGCAGGTGCACTTCAAGAGCAGCCCGTGGGGGCGTCAGAGCCACGGCTACAA
>CAYMLC010000032.1:0-5333 GCA_964390765.1 uncultured Nitrospirales bacterium | reverse complement strand
ACAATGCGAACAATGCGTTCCTGCTCTATTGGAACGGCGACCCGGTGTTCATCCGGTCGGGCCGGCGCGATGTGCATGGCAGCCCCCACCACTACCTGTATATGCACGATGCCAAGGCCGATAACGCGGTGCTGTTCAACAACCGCGATCAGAAGCGGCACGTGCCCGATGCCATCGGGCGTATCGTGCATAGCGAGCTGCACCCGCGCTACGACGTGGTGGTGGGCGACGCGTCGGAGAGTTATCACGAGGACAACACGTGGGTGCGCGCAATGGCCTTTCTCAAGCCAAACGCACTGGTGATTCACGACCGGTTGACCGCGCCCGAGCCGGTGCCCTTTCAGTGGGTGATGCACAGTTACCGCCCCTTCGAGGTGACCGAAAACGGCACCCGCGTCGAGACGGACCACGGGCCGGTGCAGGTGCAATTCGTGTCGCCGGGCGGGCTCGAAATGTCGGTGTCGGACGCGTTCCCCATCCCGCCCCACGAGTGGGCGGAATTCGAATTGGAGGAGTGGCACTTCGAGGCGGAAACCCGCGAACCAGGCGCCGAGCAGGAGTTTCTGGTGGTGATTGGTTTGAACGACGCGGTGTCGAAGGTCGCGTACGACGAAACGGCGGGCCGCCTGTCGCTCGAGGTGGATGGTGCGCCCTGGCAGGTCGACCTGACCGAGGCCGCATTGAAGGTCACGCCGCCCGCGGCGCAGTAGCGGCTACATCATCTTCGGGCGAATCTGCAGGCTGTCGTCGAGCGTGGCGAGGTCGGCCTCGATGGGCTTGATGCGCTTGCCGTTCTTGTCGAGGAAGATCCGCACGAGCGGCCGGTCGAGGCGCGCACTGTTGACCTGCATGACCACGGCGGTGCAGTTCATGAAATTCTCGTGCCGCAGAATGACCTGCATACCCACGGGAAAGACGGGCACTACGCGGAAGAACGCGGTGACCACCGCCTTGTTGTAGATGCTGCCGGCGTCTTCCCGCACGTGACGGATGGCCACGTCGGGCGTCATGCCCGGACGCTTCGGCGTGCCGGTAATCAGGTTTTCGTAGGCATTGGCCACCGCCGCCAGTTCGCCGATCAGCGTGGGTACGGGGCCGTTCACCGAGTGGTTGCGATGCACGCTGTTGCTGCCCTTGAGCCCGCGCGGCAGGCCGGTGCCATCCTGGTGCTCGTGGTGTTCAAAGGCCACGTGCGGCGCCAGAATGTCGCGGTCTTCGCTGCGCTTCAACAATTCGTAGCCCAGCGTCGTGTGCTGCTTGATGGCGTAGCGTTCCGGCATTTCGGGCCTGATGAACATCTTGCCGATGTCGTGCAGCAGACAACCGGTGGCCAACTGGCGCAGCACGCGGTCGGGCTGGCCCAGCGCCTTGGCCACCATCAGGGCAATCGCGCACACGTCGATACTGTGCTGGAAGAGCGCGTCGTCCGACGACTTCATCGAGGTCAGGCCGGCCAGCATACTGCGCGTCAACACGTCGTCCATCAGTTCGCCGACGATGGTATGCAGGCGGGCCAGCGGACCGTTCTTGCTCAGCAGTGCCTTGATGTGGTCCGAGTCGAAGGCGTCGGCAATCTTGCGGGCCGACTCGGTCTTGACCGAGGTAAGTTCGGCTTCGATACCTTCGAAGGCCTCGCGCAGGGTGTTGACGGCGCGCGCGCGCACCTCCTCGCTCACGTCCTCTTCCCATTCGATGCCCTCGTCGATTTCGGCATCGCGAATGAGCAGCTTGCGGAAACCCTTTGCGCGCAGCCCGGCGATGTAATCATTGGACAGCGGCACGCCCGCCTGCAGCAGGATGCGCCCGCTCTTGTCGTAGAGCGTGCGCCCGACCAGCATGCCGGCTTCGAGTTCGTCTATGCCCAGTATGCGCAAACCGGCCGACCCCTTTAGTTGCCCGGTGTTTCGTGCTGCGGTGCGATGTAGCCCGTGTGGCGGCCCAGCCAATACGCCAGCAAGTAATCGTGCCCGTTGAACTCCATGGGGTGGTCCGGTGCATCGTCGCCAGCACTGTGATAGGGATCCATCACCCAGGCCGACAACGATTTCACGCGCCGGTCGATCGGTACCACCGCCCCCGCACTCGGGGGTGGGCTCTGCGGCGCGGCATGCGCCGGGTCAAAGCTGAACGGTTCTGCGTATTGCTTGCGCGTAGCGGTTTTCCACTTCATGGTGAAGGGGAAGCGGACCAGCGTGGCGCGTGCCGCCGCCAGGTCTGCGTCGCCAATGCCCTCTCCGTATTGTGCCACGAGAAACGCAAACAGGGGGTTGGCTTCGGGCGCCACGCCCGGGTGCGCGCCATCGCCGCGCCAGAAGCGCTGCAGGCTGTCCCGGTAGTGGCGCAGCAGTTCAGGCGCTTCTTCCAGCATGAAGAGGGTGCTGTAGCCGAGGAACAGCAATACGTCGTCGCTATGGTTCACGAGGCCGCGCAACTGCGGATTGAACGCGCGGCGCGCGCGCACGGCCAAAGGGGCATAGCCTTCGTCCAGCGCCACACGGCGGTAGGCCGCGGCACGTTCGGGGTCGCCGGTCACGTGGGCGCCGGCCTTCAGCAGCTGCAGATACAGCAGCGCATTCATCGGCTCGCGCGCCCGCACGTATTCGGGGTCGTAGCGTCCCCAGGCCGTGGGCGCGCCATCGTGGCCAATGATGCGGCGTTCGCCGGCGGCGATGTGGTCGGCGAGGGCCACAAGGTTTTCGCGGATACGCGCGCGTTCATCGGGGCCTGCGAAATGGTCGTAGGCGTAGACATAGCCATAGACCACGCCGGCTACCTGGTCGCTGCTCACATCGCCGCGCCAGCGCCAGGCACCGTCGGGCGAGGGCCGCCAGATACCGTCGTCCGCCATGGGCTCGTCCGCGGGCCAGGCGGCGCGGGCCAGCAGGCCGGGCGTACCGCTGACAGTGCACAGCAGGTGTAACGCTTCGAGACTCTGACGGGCCTGCCGGGCGGCCGTCTCGCTGCCGGTCACGGCGTGGCGCATTACCTGGCTGGCGAGGTACATGCCGGTCATGTAGGCGTTGTCGGGCATGTTGTAGGCCGTGAAATCGCGGCCCGGCGTGGGCGGCTTCAGCTTGCACAGCGCCTGCCCATCCTTCAGGAAGCGCGCTTCCATGTCGTGCTGAAAGATGGCGGCCTTCTCCGCCAGCGGCAACGCGTATACCGTGGGGGCCGCGCCCAGGCACAGGGCGGCCAGCAGCGTTATCATGCGATGCGCTCCTGCGTGGGTGCGTGGGGCATGCGCTCGCGCGGTTGTGCATTGCCGCGCGCCACCTTGCCGGCCGGGCGCGTGGGCGCGCACCACTGCACACCCTGGTGAAACACGCGCAGCACCGGCTCGTGGTAGTAGATGGGCAGGGTCTCGTGGCCCGGCCGCCAGTAGAAGATCTTGCCCAGTCCGCGGTGCCAGCAGCAGCCGCTGCGGAAGACTTCGCCCCCTTCAAACCAGCTCACGAAGACCAGGTGGTCGGGTTGCGGGATATCGAAGTGCTCGCCGTACATCTCGGCCCGCGGCAACTCGATGGCTTCCGGCAGGCCATGCGCAATCGGGTGTGCGGGGTCGACCACCCACAGGCGTTCGCGCTCGCCGACGCCTGCCCACTCACGCCATTTCAGGTCGCAACTGGTGCCCATCAGCCGGCGGAAGATTTTGGAGAAGTGGCCGCTGTGCAGCACCACCAGGCCCATGCCATTCAGCACGGCCGCCTGCACGCGGTCGACCACGGCGTCGGGCACGTCTTCGTGGGCCACGTGCCCCCACCAGGTCAAGACATCCGTCTCGGACAGGCGTTCGGGCGACAGCCCGCAGGCCGGGTCGCTCAGTTGCGCTTCGTGCACCGAGGCGATGCCGGGCTGGTCGCGCAGGTAATCGGCCAGCACGCGGCCCATGCCCAGCGGGTACAGCTTGGCGGTCATCGGCGTTTCACGTTCGTGCACGCCTTCATTCCATACGGTAACGCGTAGGCCGTCATTCATTGGCTTGCCCCTCTTGATGGCGGTGTCCGGTACACTTCCAGCCCGCGCAACCCCCGCCCATACTACGCCGCAATGAACCGGCTGCCAAATCATGACCCATCGAAATAGGTTTCGCCCGGTCTCCGTTCGATCAGAGTCGGGGGAGGCTTACAAAGACAGGGAGTTGCCATGACACAGCCGCAACAGACGAACGGCGGTCCCGCCGTCTACCGCGACGACTCGCGCCCGCATGTGGTGGTGATCGGCGGTGGCTTTGGTGGCCTGCGCGCGGCGCGTGACTTGGCGAAGGCGCCGGTGCGGGTAACCCTGATCGACCGCCGCAACTTCCACCTCTTCCAGCCTTTGTTGTATCAGGTGGCCACGGGCGGCCTGTCACCCGCGCATATTGCCGCGCCGCTGCGCAACGTGTTCAAGCGCCAGCGGAATCTGCGTGTGTTGCTGGGCGAGGTGACCGACATCGACCCGGACGCGCAGCGCGTGTTTCTGGAAGATGGCCATGTGGACTACGACTACGTGATCCTGGCGGCGGGTGCGCGTTTCCATTATTTCGGCAACGATGAATGGGCCGCACGTGCGCCCGGCTTGAAGTCGGTGGAGGACGCGCTGGAGATACGCCGGCGTGTGTATGGCGCCTTTGAAGCGGCCGAGCGCTCGGACGACCCCGAAGAGATTCGGCGCTTGCTGACCTTCGTCATCGTGGGCGCCGGTCCGACCGGGGTTGAGTTGGCCGGCGCGCTGAGTGAGATTGCGCGCTATACCCTGCGGCACGAATTCCGCGCCAGCGACCCCGGACATACGAAGGTCATCCTGCTCGATGCCGGGCCGCATGTCCTGGACAGCTATCCGAAAGACCTGCGCGACAAGGCCGCCGATTCGCTGCGCGAGCTGGGGGTCGACGTGCGCACTAACCTGATGGTCACCGATGTGCGCGACGACGGGGTGACCGTGAAGGCGCCCGACGATTCGGAGCATGACATCTGTACGCAGAGCGTATTGTGGGCGGCCGGCGTACGCGCCACGGGCATGGCCGAAGCGCTTGCGGCACGCGGCGCGGCGGAGAGTTGCAAGGGTGGCTTTCTCACGGTGACGCGCAACCTGCACCTGCCGAAGTATCCGAATGTCTACGTGGTGGGTGACCTGGCCGCGCCGCCCGACGACGGTGGTGAGGTGTGGCCCGGCGTGGCGCCGCGCGCGATTCAGCAGGGCGCCTATGCGGCGCGCGCGATCGCGAAGACGGTCGCAGGCGAGACGCACGATATCGAGCCGTTTGCCTACAACGACAAGGGCAGCATGGCCACCATCGGGCGCTCGAAAGCCGTGGCCGACCTCGGCCGCTTTCATTTCAGCGGTTTTCCCGC
>CAYMLC010000031.1:9076-14809 GCA_964390765.1 uncultured Nitrospirales bacterium | reverse complement strand
ATCTTGCGGCCGGTCCGCGCCTCGCCCTTGCCGTAGAGGTGCAGCTTCACCCCGGGAAAGGCCGAGGCCGCCGCCCAGTCCGGCTCGCCCGGCGCCCACAAATCGCCCAGCAGATTGGCCATGGCGGCCGGGGCCAGGCGCCGCGTGCTGCCCAGCGGCAGGCCACAGATGGCGCGCAGCTGCTGTTCGAACTGGCTGGTCACGCAGCTGTCGAAGGTCACGTGGCCACTGTTGTGCGGGCGCGGCGCCAGCTCGTTTACCAGCAGGCGGCCATCACGCGCGAGGAAGAACTCGACGCACAGCACGCCCACCACGTCGAGCGCTTCAAAGATAGCGCGGGTCAGCTCGACGGCCTTGCGCTCGAGTTCGGGCGGCTGCGGTGCCGGGCTGACCGTGGTGTCCAGGATGTGGTTGGCGTGCCGGTTCTCGAACAGGCCGAAGTGCGCAAAGCTGCCGTCGAGCCCGCGCGCGGCCACCACGCTCACTTCGACACTGAAATCGACATAGGCCTCGAGCACCGCCTCGTGCACACCTGCCGCCGCCCACGCGTCCAACGCTTCGCCCGGCGTCTCGATGCGCTGCTGGCCCTTGCCGTCATAGCCGAAGCCCGCGGTCTTCAAGACCGCCGGGCACCCCAACTCCGCCAGGGCCACGGCCAGCCCACTGGCCGAACGCACAGGGCGATAGGGCACACAGGGAAAGCCGTGCTGCTTCAGGAAATCCTTTTCGCGCAGACGGTGCTGCGTGAGGTGCAGCACCTCGCCGCGCGGGCGCACCGGCACCACCTCGGCGGCCACCTGCGTGGCGGCGGCGGGCACATTCTCAAACTCGAAGGTGATCACGTCTACGCCTTCGGCAAAGGCGCGCACCCGGTCCAGGTCGTCGTACGAAGCGTTCACCTCGACATCGGCCAACTGCCCCGTCGGCGTGTCGTCGCCCGGACTGTAGACGTGTACGCGATAGCCCATGCGGCGCGCCTTCATCGCGAACATGCGGCCGAGTTGACCGCCGCCCAAGACGCCCACGCGCTGGCCTGGCAGGATTACTCCTGACACGGCAGGTCACTCTCGCGTACGCGCGCGGCCAGTTCTTCTCGGTGCGCTTCGAGCCGCGCGAGCAGCGGCGGGTCCTGCTGTGCCACCACGGCTGCGGCCACCAGCGCCGCGTTGATGGCGCCGGCACGCCCGATGGCAAGGGTCGGCACCGGCACCCCGGCGGGCATCTGCACGATCGACAGCAGCGAATCCATGCCGCTGAGCGCCTTACTCTGCACCGGCACGCCGAAGACCGGCAGCGTCGTGTAGGCCGCCGTCATGCCGGGCAGGTGCGCCGCGCCGCCCGCCCCCGCGATAATCGCGCACAGGCCGCGCTCGCGTGCGCTGCACGCATACTCGCGCATGACGTCGGGCGTGCGATGGGCCGACACCACGCGGCACTCGTGCGCCACGCCCAATTCGGCGAGCGTCTCGTGCGCATGGCGCATCGTGTCCCAATCGGAACTGCTGCCCATGATGACGCCGACGCGCGGCGCACTGTCCCCAGTCATGCTGTCAACTCTCCTGACGCGCTTTGGGCAAACGTATATCTTAACGTCTGCGTGGCGCTGTGAAAAAGCGGTGTGGCTAGTACAGTAGTTTCTGGCTGGCCGGGGCGCGCCGCCGCACCGATTGATGACCCGGCGGGGCACGCGCTATAACGCCAGCCGGGGTGAGGCGCCACGGGCGAGGAAGACCATGCGCGTTCTACTGCTGCTACTGATTGCCGCCGCGTTTGCCGGGGAGATATACCTTATCTTCTGGTTCAACGCGGAGCTGCGCGCCGAGGCCGAAGCGCAGGGCCAGGTGCGCGCGGAACCGCCGCATCCGCCCGAGGGCCTGCCGCCCGGCCTGGAAGATGGCCTCGAAATCGGGGTGACCTTGAGCGCGGATGCGCGCCGCCAGGCGGCGCATTCCGAGCACGAGGCAGGCACGCGCGAGGGCGAAGACGCCGCCCGTGTAGGCCCCGACCTGGGCGCCTACCGGATTGAAGGCGTTGTGCTGGATGGCGGCGCACCGGTACCGGGCGCGCGGCTGACGGTACGCCTGGGGCCCGGCGCCAGCGCCCCCGCCCAGTGGCAACTGGCCACCGGCGACACGGGCCGCTTCGGTTTCAGCACGCTGCCGGCGGGTGCGTTCAGCGTGGTGGCGCAATACGAGGGACGCGCTGCACATGCCGCGGCCACGCTGGCGCCCAACCATGAAGCCGAACATCTCGTGCTGCGCCTCCAGGACGCCGCGCCCATTCGTGGCGCCGTGATCAGCCACGACAACTATCTGCTGCCCGGCGCGCGGGTGATGGTCGTTGCCGAAGACGACAGCGACCCGCAGGCGCAGGTGTGGACCGTGGCGGACGACGAGGGCACTTTCGAGTTGCCGCCCATGACCCGACCCGTGCGTCTCGCGGCCACACACCGCGAGCAGCCGCTCATCCTGGCCGAGGTGGAGACGCGGCCGGGCGACACGGTGGAGCTGCTCGAGACCTGGGTCTACGCCCTGACCGGGCGGGTGACGCTCGAAGAAGACGGCCGCCCCGTGCGTGTGGACGTGCGCCTGACCCCGGCCGATGCCGAAGGCACACCCCTGCCCTTACCCACGTCATTCACAACGTCCACCAATCCGCAGGGCCGCTTTACGTTCGAGGGGCTGCCCGACGGCGCCTACAACCTGGCCGTCGTCTCGGATGCGTACTACGTCGCCGGGGGCGCGCAAGCCAGGCACATTACCCTCGCGGGCAACGCCGACACTGTGCAGGCCGACCTGCGCGTGCGGCGCGGCGCACAACTGCGGGTGCGCATGCTCGACGCGCAAGGCGAAGCGCCCCTGCGCGACGCCACGGTGGTGCTGAAGACAGACGGGGACGAGGCGCGCCGGGCCACGACCGACGGCGGCGGCTATGTGCGCTTCGAAGGCCTCGCTCCGGGCGGCCATACCGTAGCGGCCGTGGATACGGGCGAGGGCGTACAACCGCTGGCGCAGCCGGTCGAGGTGACCCTGGCGGAATGCGAAGGCCGCGTGCTCGATGCGAGCGGCGACCCCGTACCACACGCCATTGTGCGCACGTGGCGGGGCGACGGCCAGCAGCCCGGCGCGGTGGTGCTGAGCGACAACGTGGGCCGCTTTCGTCTGCCGCCCGTATCGCCGGATACGGTGGTCTCTGCCGCGGCCGTGAAGGACGGCATCTTCAGTGCGGTGATGGGACCGTTGCCCGCGGACGACACCCTGTGGATGAGTCATACGCATACGATTGCACTGCCCGCCAACGGGCGCATCAGCGGCGCCGCACTCGATGTAACCGGCCAGCCGCTGACGGATGCGCGCGTGCGTATCGTGCAACTGGACCCCGGCACCCCGGCCGAGTACGGCGTGGCGCCGCCGCCCGTGGCCGTGGGTGAAGACGGCGCATGGGGCTTCGGCGCGCTGCTGCCCGGCCGCTACCGCCTCATTGTCGAGACCAGCGGCGTGCCGCGCATGCTCACCTCGGGCGGACCGGCACTCGAGCTCGACCTCGAGCCGGGCGCACACATCGCGCGCGTAGAACTGGTCGTACGTTAACCGCACCCGGAAAGCCCCGCCCATGCGAATGCTTGTCGCGCTCTTGCTCGCACCCGCTGCCGTGGCCGCGCCCTATACCGTGACCACCGGCGGCGGCGGACCCGCGACGCTGGCGGAGGCCTGGGAACAGGTACGCGCTGCGTATGAAGCGGGCGAACTGTCCGAGGCCGGCGCGCGCATCGTGCTGCACGCGGGGGACCATCGCGTGACCGAGACCCTGCACCTGCACGCGCCAGAGGGCGGCACCTATCCCCCGCTCGAGATCGTAGCGGCCGAAGGCGCCCGCGTCCGCCTGCTCGGCGGGCAACGCATCGACACCTTCGCGCCCGTGACCGATGCCGCCGTGCTCGAACGCTTGAAGCCCGCCGCCCGGGACCAAGTGGTCGCCGTGGACCTGCGCGCGGCGGGCATCGGCGACTTTGGCCAGTTGCGTGCGCGCGGGTTTGGCCGCGCGAAGCAACCCAGCGCGCTCGAGGTCTTCTTCGACGGCGAGCCGCTGACCATCGCGCGCTGGCCCAACGACGGCTGGGCGCACATCGACGCCGTGCCCGAGGGTGAAGAAGGCGTGTTCGTCTATGGTGAAGACGCGCCCGTGGCCACCTGGGCCGAGCCCGAGAAGGTATGGCTGCACGGCTATTGGAAATGGCCCTGGGCCGATTCGCACGAGTCGGTCCGCGCAATCGACACCACGCAGCGCAGCATCGCCACGCACGCGCCGCACGGCGTCTACGGCTATCACGCGGGCCGCCGCTACTACGCCTACAACATCCTCGAAGAACTCGACGCACCCGGCGAGTACTACGTCGATGCGGAGAACGGCCTGCTCTATCTGTGGCCGCCTTCGGACCCCGCCGGGGCCGAGGTGCTGGTCTCTACCCTGGAAGGACCGTTTCTGCTGCTCGAAGGCCTGCGCGATTTGACGGTGCGCGGGCTCACCTTAACCGCCGCGCGCGGCAGCGGCATCGTGATTCGCGGTGGACGCGACAACCGCATCGAAGCCTGCACCTTCGCCAACCTCGGCACCTACGCCGTGAGCATCGGCCCCTTGAGCCAGGGCGACGAGCGCATCCAGTCCGTGCACAGCGGCGTGGCGCACTGCACCGTCTACAACACCGGCGAAGGCGGCATCTCGATCAACGCGGGCGACCGGCCCACCCTCACGCCGGGCGCCTGCTATGCCGACGACAACACCATCTACCGCTACAGCCGCTGGGTGCGCACCTATCGCGCGGCGATTCAACTGAGCGGCGTGCGCAACCGCGCCGCCCACAACCACATCCACGATGCGCCGCACATGGCCATCGGCTACGGCGGCAACGAACACCTGATCGAGTACAACCACATCCACCACGTATGCCTGGAGACCGGCGACGCCGGCGCCACCTATATCGGCCGCGACTGGACCCACCGCGAGAATGTGGTCCGCTACAACTACTTCCACGACCTGGGCGAGGGCGCGGGGCACCCCGGCGGCTTCAGCGATGTGCAGGCCATCTACCTCGACGACTTCATCTGCGACACGCTGGTCTTTGGCAATGTGGTGGTGGGCGCGGGGCGCGGTGTGCTCATCGGCGGCGGCCGCCACAACACGGTCGAGAACAACGTGTTCATCAACTGCAAGATCGGCGTGCACATCGACCAGCGCGGGCTCGGCTGGGCGAAGAAGTATTTCAATGGCGAATACCCGGTCCTCTTCGAACGCTTCGACGCCATGAACGCGGCCGAGCCGCCCTTCAGCCTGCGCTATCCCGAACTGGTGACCCTGCGCGAAGACGAACCCGCCCACGCCAAATACAACCACGTGGTGCGCAATGTCTTCGTGAACAACGACCGGTGGCTGCGGCTGCAGGACGACCTGCACGAAGACGAACTCGACCTGGCCGGCAACTGGCATGAGGGCGACCCCGGCCTCATCGAAGGCACGCACCGCCTCGCCGACGACGCGCCCGTCTACGCCACCGGCTTCCAGCGCATCCCCTGGGAACGCATCGGCCCGCGCTAGACACCCGGCGCGCCGCGCACTATCCTCTGCGCCATGTACTTTCCCGACCAGCCCGCCGAGCCGCGCCATGCCGCGGCCGCTATCGTCTTGCGCCCCGCACCCGCCGGCGGCCACGAGGTCCTGCTCGGCCGGCGCAACCGC
>CAYMLC010000031.1:0-9066 GCA_964390765.1 uncultured Nitrospirales bacterium | reverse complement strand
GGCTTCATGGGCGGGCACCACGTGTTCCCCGGCGGCTCGCTCGATAAGGACGACCAGCCCGAACGCGTGGCCGGTGCGCCGGACGAGGCGTTTGCCGCGTCGCTCTATGCCGCCGTACGCGAGGTCTTCGAAGAGGCGGGCCTGCTGTGTACCCGCGGCACGCCCCCGTCGCAAGAGGCACGCCGCGCCGGGCGCCACCAGCTGCTCAAGGGCGAGGCGTCGTTCCACGCCCTGCTCGACGCGTGGGAGCACACCATCCACGCCGAAGATTTCACACCGGCCGGCACCTGGGTCACACCGCCGTTCTACCCCGTGCGCTTCCTCACGCGCTACTTCATTTACCACCACACCGCCGAAGACGAAGGCGAGGTGTTCGAGGAAGATGGCGAAATCGTGGGGTTGGACTGGCTGCACCCCGCCGAGGCGCGGCGCCGCTGGCAGGCTGGCGACATTCGCCTGTCAACGCCAATCGCCTTCGTCTTGCGCCATCTCGCGCATCATCCGCTCGACCTGGCCATTCCCTGGCTGCACCGCACGCCCGGACACGACGACCAGGTGCCCAACCGCTTCGAGATGCGCCGCGGCTTCCACATCATCCCCGTACGCACAGACACCCTGCCGCCCGCCACGCACACCAACTGCGTGGTGCTGGGTGAAGAGGAACTCTATATCGTCGACCCCGGCGCCACCGGCGAAGACGAACAGCGGCTCTTGATTGAGCACATTGAAGAGTTACTGGCCGTGGGCGAACGCGTGGCCGCCATCGTGCTTACGCACGGCCACCCCGACCACACCGGCGCGGTGCCCCACTTACGCGAACGCTACGACGCACCCATCTGGGCCCACCGTGAAACCGCCGCGCGCATCGACCTGCCGGTCGACTTTACCCTGGAAGACGGCGCCACCTTTACCATCGCGGGCGACCCCGGCTGGCGCGTGCGCTGTCTGCACACGCCGGGCCACGACCCGGGCCACTTGGCGCTCCTGGAAGAGACCACGGGCAGCTTGATTGCGGGCGACCTGCTCGCCAACCCGGGCACCATCCTGATTGCGCCCGAACACGAAGGCGACATGAGCGCCTATCTCGACAGCCTGCGCCGCGTAGCTGGAGAATCGTGGAGCTTCGTGATTCCTGCGCACGGCCTGCCCCTGTTCGGAAAGACCGCCCGCACCACGCTCGATGAACTGATTGCACACCGCACCCAGCGTGAAGAAAAAATCCGGGCCGCGCTCGACGCGGGCGTCCGCACCATGGACGAACTGCTCGCCCACGCGTACAGCGACACCGACCCTCAGGCCTGGCCACTGGCCGCCATGCAGGCGCGGGCGCACCTCGTGCGCCTCGGGCGCTCCGTCGAAGAATAGGCCGCGCCGCTTAGTTCAGCCGCGCCAGCCGAATGCGCACGGGACCGCGCGCCTCGGTCGGGTCGACGGGCCGCCCGCGCTGCAGCACTTCTATCTGCCGGGCGCGCCAGAGCTGGCGGGTCGTCTCGTGTACCGTGGGCATGAGCGCACGCCAGTCGTCGCCCCCGCAGTGCCGTGCCACCTCGGAAGGACACAGCGTACGCTCGGTTCCACGCTGTCGCGCCAGTTCGAGCATGATTTCCCGCAGCCGCGCCGCGTCTTCGGCTCGATTGGTTGAACCGGTATATGCAGCCATCATCACAGCATACCTCCAAACATGCAGTGTTCTATACCACCGTTTGCACAACAGTAACGCCCAAGCTCTCCGCCTTATGCGCACCGCGCATCGCCACACGCTTGTCGGCCCCCGCGCAACCGCGCTATCGTTCGCCCGGGCACGCACCGAAGCAACCACCTTCCTCAACGCGAAAGGGAAGAACCATGCGCATCCGCCTGCTTGTGGCGGCCATCTGCATCGTAGGCAGCGCGCTACCCGCGCCGGCCCAGCCCGAGGCGCGCTGGACCTGGCACACCGCCGCACCGCTCATCACCCAACTGACCGCCGCCGAAACCGACCCGGGCACGCGCGGCCTCGAAGTGCTGGTGGTCAACCCATCGGCCGGTACACTGGTGGCGCTCGACCGCACCGGCGGCGTCTTGTGGACCTATGGCGGCGGCTTCACCGACACGCCCGCGGCGGGCCCGGCCGTCAGCGCGGTACAACTGGAAGAGACGCCACTGGTCGCACTGGCCGCCGGCGGTACGCTGCACGTCGTGGACGGCGCCACCGGCACGCCGCGCTGGACCGAGGCCGTGCCCGGGCTGCAGGCCGGCACCGCGCTGTGGGCCGATGTCGATGGGGACACCTGGCACGACGTGGTCGCCGTGACCGACACGGGCGTGGTGGCGTACACCTCGCTGGGCGAACCGCTGTGGACCTTCGACGGCACACTCGAAGCCGAACCCCTGGCGCCGCGTGGCCTGCTGGCGGCGGCCGACCTCGAAGGCGACGGCATGGCCGAATTGCTGGGCATCGCGGCGGACGGCCTCTACTGCATCGAGCGCGACGGCCTGCTGCGCTGGCGCATCCAAAGCGATACCACCTATACGGGCGCGCCCATCGTGCTCGACCGCGACAACGACACCTTCCCCGAACTCTACGTGGCCGCTGCCCAACCCGCGATGCTGGCCGCGTACGAGGCCGAGTTCGGTGACCCGCTGTGGCGCGTACGGCTGACGGGCGCGGCCAACGGCGAGACCCGCCCCATCGCGGCGGACGTTCAGGGGGCCGGCCGCTTCGACATCGCCCTCAACCTGGCTACCGGCACGGTGCAGGTGGCCGACGGTGCGGAGGGCGGCTGGGGCGCGGCGCTGCACCGCGAGAAGCAGGCCTTTCATGTGGCCGCCGATGTGACCGGCGACGGCACCCCGGAAATCGTGGCGGCCACCGCACCGGGCACCCTGGCCGCGGTAGGCGCAACGCAGGCCGCCTGGTCCTTCGACGCGGGCGCCCAGTTCGTATCGCCGCCGGTCGTGGCCGACCTCGACGAAGACGGCGCCCTGGAAGTCGTGGGCGCCACCGTCACCGGCAGCGTCGTGTGCCTCAGCACGGCCGGGCGCGTGGGGCCGGCCTGGGCACAGGCGCGTGCCAATGCGCAGCAGACCGGCGCGTGGCTGCCCGACCCCGACGCCATGCCCCTGCTCGATGCCGATGCCGCCCTGGGCCAGGTAAGCGGCCCCGCCAACGGCGACTTCGAGACGCCCCCCGTAGGCGACGGGCCGCCACCCGGCTGGCTGGTCGAACGTGGCCCGCAAGACGCCGCGCAAACCGTGGGCGACCCCGTGGCCGCGGGCCAGGGCGCCATGCTGTTCGACCCGCGCGGCGAGGTGGCGCGCATCAGTTCAGAAGAACTTGCCGTAGACAGCGGCACGCGCAACGCATCGGCTGTCGCCTTTGCACAGGGCGAAGACCCCGAAGCCGTGTTGCGCTGGCGCGACCTGGGCGGCGTGCTGCGCGAAGACCCGCTCGAACCGGGCAACACGAACGCCGACGGCTGGACGCGGTATCAGGTGGACAACGCCTTGCCGCCGCGCGGGGCTACGCGCGTGGGCATCGTGCTGCGCAGCGCGGGTGGCGCCACCACCTGGGA
Source organism: uncultured Nitrospirales bacterium (assembly GCA_964390765.1). GTDB lineage: Bacteria > Hydrogenedentota > Hydrogenedentia > Hydrogenedentales > JAGMZX01 > CAYMLC01. The sequence goes on along the minus strand of CAYMLC010000031.1, from coordinate 5,512 downwards.
CAATATCCGGCTGACGCTGAATGTGGCGGGCGCGCCTGATGCCGGAGTATTCGTCAATCAGGTCGGCTACAACCTGGGCGGGCCGATGCGCTTTACCGCATGGTCGAGCGTCGACGCGAACGAGGCCAGCTTCGAGCTGGTGAACAAAAACGGCGACGTGGTGCGACGGGGTACGCTGGGACTGGGCGACCGTATCGTGGGCTACCACGGCAATACGTGGGACCACTACTACTACCGCGGCGATTTCACGGGCTACGAAGGCACGGGCGTGCATACGGTACGCGTGCAGATCGGCGAGGTGAGCGCCGAGTCGCACCGCTTCCTTATCGACCGCGATGTCCTCTGGAAACAGCTGGCCGAGTTGCTGACGCGGCCGCTGCTGCTGCAGCGGTGTCCGAGCGACATGGACGACTTCAAGGGCTGGTGGGCCTCGGGCGCCACCGACGATTGCCTGCCCGCGGCCGCGCTGTGGCACTACGCACGCGCCTACGAGATTGCCGCGTGGCGATGGGAGCGTATGGACGCCGATGCGGACGGCACCCCCGATTACCTGGGGCTGCTGCTCGAGCACACCGGCGCCCTGATCGCACAGGCCGAGGCCATGCCCGCCACCGACCCCGAGCTGCCGCAGCTGGTGGGTGCGCTGGCGCGCATCGCGCGGGTGGGTCAGGAAGTGGCGCCCGAACTGCACGAGCGCGTGGTGCCGCTCTTCGAGCGCGCGAAGGAAGCCCACCCCGACAGCATCTACCTCTTCGCGGCCGCCATCGATTTCCTCGTGCTCACGCAAGACGCGATGTGGCGGCCCATCGTCGAGTCGTTCGACCAGGGGCCCGACCCGCGCCTGGGCGAAGCCCAAGTCTTCTACGACGGCTACTTCTTCGCGGCGCACAACATGAACCTGGCCATGACGGGCGAAGAGCGGTTTGCCCCGGTGCTGGCGCGGGCCGACAATCCCTTTGGCCTCGCGGCAGACGGCGAACGCATGCAGCCGCGCTACTTCCCGCTGGCTCCCGACGGGCAACCGAAGGGCAACACCGCCTACATCCTGACCCAGGCGCTCGACCTGATGGCCGTGTACCGGTTTAATCCCCAGGCACCGTGGCGCGATTTTGCCTACGACCAACTGAACTGGCTGCTGGGCAACAACCCCTATGGCCTGTCGATGCTGGGCGGCGCGGGCAGCACCAGCGTGCCCAGTTGGCGGCACCAGGCGCTGCTGGGTGCTGCGGGCACCAACATGCTGGAAGGCGCCGTGGCACGCGGCATTGCCGCACGCGCCGCCAACGACGACCGCCCCGACTTCGACCGCAGCGGCGTCGACCTGCCCGCCGCACATACCAACGGCACCGACCTCGTCGATGCGGCGCGGTTGCTCGAACTGGTCGCACAGATTCATCGCCTGCGCACCAGCGGCAATACCTAGGCCGTGGCCATGCCCGCACACGCCTCCGATGCCGCGCGCCTCGTGGTGCCTGAAGCCCAGTGCCGCGTGCTGCAACTGACCGACTGGCACACCGACAAGGACCCCGGCGCCGCGGCCCAGACGCACGCCGACATCCGCGCCATCGCCGTGGCCACGCAACCGCACCTGCTGGCGGTAACGGGCGACGTGTGGTGCAGCGACGACAATCTCGAGGCGGGGCCCGCCACGATGCAGCGCGACCTTGCGCTGCTGGGTGAACTCGGCGTGCCCTGGTGCTTCACCTGGGGCAACCACGACTACCTGACCGACTTCAAGACCGAGATGCAGACCATCACCGCGGCGCCCGGCGCGCTCATGCCGCACGGCGATGGCCGCTGCAACTACCGCATCGAAGTAGCCACCGCAGCCGATTCAGCGCCCGCCTGGCACCTGTTCTTCCTCAACAGCGGGGCGCGCTGGTCGCTGCCGGGCGACCTCGCCTGGTACCTGGATGAGTGCGTGCAGACCGGGTCACGCACACCCGGCGTCGCCTTCTTCCACCTGCCCCTTGGCAACTATGCCCAGGCCCTCGAAGCCGGGCGTCTGCACGGCCACACCGGCGACCCGGTGATGTGCTGGGGCGACGAGGACAACCAGGCGGCGGGAATCCTCAAGGCGCCCGGCATTCTGCGCGCGGCCTTCTGTGGCCACAATCACCGCAACAGCGCATGGTTCGAAGAAGACGGCGTGGTGTTCGTCTATGGCCGGGCCATAGGCCACGGCGGCTTCGGCGCAGAGGTGGTGCGCAAGGGCGCTACCCTCATTACCCTGGACCTGCACAGCGACGCCCTGTACTTCGAGACCGTGTTTGCCGACGGCACGCGCGAGCCTTCGGGCCGCTGAGCGTCGCCGCGCTATACTGCGCGCATGGCCGTCAGCACTACCACGCCCCGCACCGCGCTCGCCATCTACGTGCACGTGCCGTACTGCCGCACGCTCTGTCCCTATTGCGACTTCGTAAAGGAGCGGCTGCCAGGCGGTGACGTGCCCGCACCCTTCATCGATGCGCTCTGCCAGGAGATTGCCGCCTTCGACGGACCCACGGCGGCGGCCAGTGTCTTCTTCGGCGGCGGTACGCCTTCGCTCTTCGGCGGCGACGGCCTGCGCCGCGTGCTCGACGCGCTGGCCGCACGCTTTGCCCTGGCCGATGCCGAGGTCACGCTGGAAGCCAACCCCGACGACGTAACGCCCGAACGCGCCGCCGTCTGGCGCGCGGCCGGCGTGAACCGTGTAAGCCTGGGCGTACAGAGTTTCGATGCGGCGTGTCTGCGCTATCTGGGCCGCCGCCACGACGCCGCCCAGGCCGAGGCCGCGTGCCGTACCCTCGCAGATACGTTCGCCACCTGGAACCTCGACCTCATCTTTGGTGCGCCGCCGGTCGCCGCGTGGCCCGCCACCCTCGCCCGCGTGCAGGCGCTGGACCCGCCGCACATCGCTGCGTACGGTCTGACCTACGAAGCGGGTACCCCCTTCGAGCGGCGCACACACGAAGCGGTAGACGACGAGACCGCCCTCGCGATGTATCAGTCGGCGGAAGCAGCCTTCGCCCAGTACGACCACTACGAGATTTCCAACTGGGCGCGGCCCGGCCACCAGAGCCGGCACAACCTCGTGTACTGGCGCAACGGCGAATACGCCGGCTTCGGCACCGGCGCCTACAGCTACGTCGGCGGCGTGCGGGCACGCAACCACACGAACACCGACGCCTACCTGCGCGCACCCGGTGCGAAATGCGAAGCGCTGCCCCTCAGTGTTCAAGAGCAGCGCCTGGAAACCGCAATTCAGTACCTGCGCCTGCGCACCGGCCTGCCCAAGACCGCCTACGCCGCACGCTTCGGCCACGACGTGTCCGCCGACTTCGGCCCCCAACTCGCCACGCTCAAGCGCCGCGGCCTCCTCGAAGAAACCCCCACGCACTGGCGTCCCACCACCGACGGATTCTACCTCAACAACGAGATCGGCCTGGCGCTCGTGGGCGCGTGAGGCGGTTAGTCCTTTTTGCTTCCGCCCGGCGCAACCGGCTTGATCGGTGGCGGCGGCACAACCAGATTGTCTGGCCGCTGCGTCCACGGTGGTGGTGGCGGGTTGCAGCCGCGCACCTTTGATGGGTGAGGTTTTCCGCTACGTGTGCGCATCTTGCGACCCCGCTTGTTGCACGCTTGTATCCGCCCGCTAGTTCCCCGCGATGCCGCCGAGCGCATCGCGCGTGCTGCGCGGCGGGCGGCCGCTGAACTCGATGGGGCTGCCCCACGCGTCGATGTCGGCGAGGACGGGGGCGGGCACTTCGCTGCTTTCGTCGAGCAGCAGGCGCACCGGGCCCATCGGCACATCGTATTCATCGAACCAGCGGCCCACGCGCGCCAGCCCGGCCCAGGTTTCGGCATCGGGGCCGGTACCACCCTGCGGCGCGGGCACCACATTCTCGGCGCCCCACACCTCAGCCGCGAGACGCAGGCCGGCACGGTCGGCCTGTACGCGCGTGATGTTGAACCGCTCGAGCGCTTCGTCGGGCATGGCCGTGGGCGCACAAGCGGCGAAGCTAAAGCCCGCCCGGCGCAGGTCGTTCAGCCGGCTGCGCGCCGCGGCGCGGCCCGCTTCGACCATCGGATTCGCCCACGAGACGCCACCGGGCGCGTCGACCCCCCAATCGCCGCGGCCGCCATCGACGGCCCACGGATCGACGGTGATGCCCGCGGTCATGCCCGCGCCCGAGATGCGCCCCGCCATCTCGCTGATGTTGCTGGGCCATTCGCCGCCGCCCTGCGTGCTGCCGGGCACCCGCTCCCAGCCGCCGGGCACCAGCGCGGCACCCACGCCCGCGCCATCCCACGCACGCGCGGCCTGCAACAGTGCGCCGGGCCCGTCGTCCACGGGCGCGCTTACCCAGGCCTTGCGCGTCTTGTCCTCGGTTGGCGCGTCGGGCAAGACCTTCACGGCGTAGGCGAAGTAGGTGCCAATGCTGTCGAGGTCGTTGCTGACAAAGGACAGCCAGATGGGGTCGGCCATCAGCCGGTCGCCGGGGTCCAGGCGCAGCGCCGGCGCAAATTCACTGAACACTTCGCCATGCCAGATGCCTTCATGCTCGGCGAACTGCACACCCGAATGCGCCACACCCAGGGGCAGTAGCCCCAGGGCCAGGGTCATGGCTGCGCTCGGGTCGCGAAACAGCCCCATCAACGCGTAGTCGGCTTGCCCGTACAGCGGCACCCCGCCCTGCAGCACCAGCGGCCGGGTCGCATAGGTCGTCTCCGGCGTCAGCCGGCGCATGCCTTGCGGGCCGGTCACCAGCGGGCGGATGGCGGCGATGGTCACGGGCTCGTCGCCGCTGTTCGCGACCTCCAGCTCGAGCACGATGTTCGAGCGCTGGGCGAACGTGGCCACGCGAAAGGTGACCGTCATGCCATCGCGCGGCAGAAACGTGGTGGCAAAGTGCGTGCCCGGGCCCACGGGACTCTCGAAGGCGATGCGCTCGCTGCGGGCTTTCTCGAAGTCGGTGCTGGTCAGCCGCGTGCCGTCGCCCAACTCGATCACGAAGCTGGCCTCGCCCAGCATCACGCGTTCATCTTCGGTGGCCACATAGACCTGGCCGTTATCGTTGAAGAAGTAGACGACAACGTTGTTGCCGCGAAAGGTATAGCTCTCCCGCAACTCCCACGGGCGGCGCTCCGGCTTTTCGGCGAGCGGCGGGTCTTGCGCAACGGCGCCCAGGGCAAGCACGAAACAGACAACCGCGAGCGAAATGAAACGAACCAACGGCGCGACACGAGGCATGGTATGGACTCCCCACGTTTGGAAAGGCGCGAGTATACGCCACGGCCCCGCGGGCGGCTAGCCCGCGCTGGGGTCGCGCTCGAACTGGCTGACGAAGCCCCAGATGACTTCGCTCGCATCGAGTTCAAAGGAGACCGGCCCCACCACCGTCTCGGGATAATTCAGGGTGCTGCCGGGCCAGGTGTGCCCGCCGCCTTCCAGCGTGTAGTAGGCCGTGGTGGCGCTGTCTGGACAGCCGCGGAACTCGGTGTAGCGCGCGCGCATGCCATCGTCCGGCAC
>CAYMLC010000030.1:11266-14825 GCA_964390765.1 uncultured Nitrospirales bacterium | reverse complement strand
CGGCGGATGCCGGGAAAGCGGCGGGCCACCTCAACGAAGCCCATGATCGCCTCGCCCGCCAGGTCGTGGTGCAGGTGCATGCCGGCCTCGGCCATCTGCACGCCGCCCAAACCTTCGCATTCGAGACGGGGCCGCTGTTCGCGCAGCGCCGCGATGAGCCCCGCGGCATGCTGGTCGCCCGAGCTCTCGCCCGCCACGAAGAAGAGCCGGCTCAACGGGCGCCCCGAATCGCCGACACGACGCGCTCGGCCAACTGCAGCGCGGCCAGCCCGTCTTCGCCCGAGACCCGCGGCGGCTGGCCCGTGCGCACGCTGTCGACGAATGCTCTCAGCTCGAGCTTGAGCGGCTCGTCGCGCTGCACGGGCAAAGGGTCGATGGTGATGTGCTCCATGGGCGATGCGCCCGCGGGCAGCGGGCCGGGCTTCTTGCGATAGACGAGCACATCCTGCGCGGCGTAGTCGGTGCTGACATAGGCGTCTTCGCTGAACACGCGAATCTTGCGCATGCGCTCGAGCGATACCCGGCTGCTGGTGATATTGGCCACACAACCACCGGCAAAGCGCAGGCGCACGTTGGCGATGTCTTCGTTCGCACTGAACACCGGCACGCCCATCGCATCGACAGCCACAATCTCTTCGCCGACGAGTGCGCACACAATATCGAGGTCATGGATCATCAGGTCGTGCACCACACTCACATCGCTGCCGCGCTGCGGCCACGGGCTCAGCCGGTGGCACTCGACGAAGCGCGGCCGTGCGATGGCGTCCTGCAGCGCCAGCACGGCGCCGTTGAACCGCTCCACGTGGCCCGCCTGCACCAGCACCCCGTGCAAACGGGCGACCGCCAGCATGGTCTCGGCTTCGGCCACGGTCGAGGCGAGCGGCTTCTCGACCAGCACGTGCACGCCCGCCTGCACCAGTTCGAGCATCACATCGTGGTGTGTGGTGGTGGGTGTGGCAATGGCCACGGCGTCGACCCCGCACTCGATAAGGCCGCGCACACGCGAGAATCCGGGTACGGTAAAGGCTTCGGCGGCGCGCGTGCGGTGGGCGGCATCGATATCGGCCACGCCCACCAGTTCCACACCGTCCAGGCTGCTGAGCAGGCGCGCGTGGTGGTAGCCGAGGAGGCCCACCCCGGCCACGCCGCAGCGGATGGGGGTCATGGGAGAGATTCCTTCGGGGGTTGGCTGGACGCTAGCAGAGCCGCTTTGCAGGGCGCAACGGGCTATTGGCCCGCGGGCTGCGCGGCGCACGGCGGTGGCGTGGGACAGGTGGCGGCATCCGCGCCGCCCCAGGCCGCAGCATCGGCGTGGGCGCGGCGGAACTCTTCGTCGTCGGGCGCCAGCGCCACGGCACAGGCAAAGGCCTGCTCGGCCGCGCGCCAACAGTCCAGTTCGGCGTGCACAATACCCAGTGCAAAATACAGCGTTGGTTCTTCCGGATTGGCGGCCAGCCCGGCCATCAACACCTCGTGGGCCGTGTCCAGGTCCCCGGCCTCGCGCCACATCCCCGCCCACTCGCCGTAGAGGTGCGGCGCGCGCGGGGCCAGCGCAGTGGCTTCGGCAAAGGCGCGGGCCGCCGCTTCGTATTCCTTCAACGCGGCCTGTGCATGCGCCAGCCCCACATACACATCGGCCCGCCACGGCGCCTGCGCGCGCAGCCGCTGAAAGACCTCGACTGCCTCGGCGGGCGCCTCCATCGCCAGCAGGGTCTGCCCCAGACCGGCCAGTGCGGGCTCGGGCGAAGCGGGGTGCGCGGCGGCGGCCTGCCACGCGCGCAAGGCTTCATCCGTGCGGCCCAGCGCACCGTAGAGTTGCGCCAGGTTGCGGTGGGTCTCCCAATCGCCTGTGCGCTGGGCGCGGCGTTCCTGCGCCGCTATGAAGGGCGCCAGCCTGAAGGGGTTGATCTCGCCCGCGGCCGCCTGTTGCCGCTGCTCCCACACCGCTTTCCATGCGTCGTAGTTCAGGCGGTCGCGAAAGGGCGGCCTCTCCTGTGCGCCCAGTACGGCGCGCGCGGCATTGTAGGCATGGCCGGAGCTGTAGCCCAGGGCGCGGCGCAGCGCAGTGCCGGCGGGTACGGTGCCCGCGGCCGTGGCCGGGTCGAAGCCCAGCGCCTCGAGCACGCGCGGCAGCAGGCGTGTGGCCACCTCGGCATTGCCGCGCCAGGTGAGATGGCAGTGGTCGACGAAATAGCGGTTGGCCACATCGCCGTCGGCGTTGATCGTGGCCGCATCGAGCGCCGCGTGCAGCTCCAACGCAGCGCGCCACCCTGGCGCGGCCGCCAGTGCCTCGCGCAGGGAACGGTCGGACCGCAGCGGCAGCGTATCCCATTGCACGGACTTTTCGTACAAGACACCACGCAGGTCCGGCTGGCAATCGGTCCACGCTTCGGCCGCCTGCCACATCGCTTCCGCATCGCGCGGGGCAAGGCGGCGCAAGGCTTCCACCGCGCCCTCGCAATCGTCACTGGGCGCCGCCGCCAGCCAGTCCGCCACCGCCTCGTCGGCCGCGGCATCGCGCGGTGCGGGAGACTGGGCCAACGGCGCGTAGCCCGCGGCATTGGCCACGGGCGGCACGACCAGCGCGGGCACCCCGGCCCGCCGCGCGATACGGCTGATCCGCCCCATGTTCGCCACGTAGCGCTGCGTGACGTACGCCTGCAGTGCCCCGCGGTCTTCCAGTGGCGCCCACAAGTCGGGCGGCTCGGCGTTGTTCGCATGGTCCGGCGGCGGCGACAGACGCCCCATCAGCCGCAGGGTGCCGCGAAAGGTACGGCGCACCCGGTCGGCCCAGGCACGCTTGGGCTGGCCCGGCCCCAGAAAACCAAACGGCCCCGACCACTCGTTGTTGCCCGAGTACACGATGAAGAGGTCCGGCTCATGGCGCACGAGTTCCTGGGCGAGGAGGGCCGCCACCGTCGAGTCGGTGCCCGGCATCGCCACGTTCACCACTTCGACGGGAACGTCCGGCAGCACCGCCTCGAGCTTGGCGCCCAGTATGCGGCTGAAGCTGAACACGCTGTCGGGATAGCCGAACGCGGCCGAGCCCCCCAGCACAAAGATGCGCCGGGTGCCGGGTGCTTTCTCCGCGTCGAGCACATGCGCGTGCGGGGCGGTCTGCCAGCGTGTGCCGAAGAACTGCTCCGAGAAACCAATGTTGTACATGAGGAGCGCGGGGTCTTCGGGGTGCGGCACGTAGAAGGGCTCGGACAGCCACGCGCGTGCCCCCCACTCGAAGCCGGTCAACAGCAGCGCCGTCATCGCGACGACCACGGCGCTGTCGCGCACCACTCGCAACGGGCGGCGCATGGCCTAGGCCGCAGGCTCGGGCAAGAACACTTCGACCCGGTCGAGCCAGATGCGTGCCGGCGGTCCGGGCGCAACCGCCACGCCCCAATGGTTCACGATGCCGTCGGCGATGGGATAGCCCTCCTGCTCCGCCGCGGCCAGCCGCTCGGCGTAGAAGTCGCGCACGACCTCGAAGGCCATCCACCCCTCTTCAAGCGCGCGCGCCTCGCCGGCGGCCATCGAGGCCGAGCGCTGCGCACGGTCAAACCAA
>CAYMLC010000030.1:0-11256 GCA_964390765.1 uncultured Nitrospirales bacterium | reverse complement strand
CAGGCCCTCGGCCGCCTCGGCCGGCTCGGCCCGCGCCACCAGCCGCACGCCGAAGGGGCGCTCCGGCAGTTCGAGATAGGCCGGCACCCCGAACCACGCCGGGCCTTCGCCCGCGCTTGCCCCGATGTCGATGAGCCCGCTGGCCGGGGCCTCGTCGAAGATGGTCGCATCGACGCCCGTCTCGTTGACCGGCCGCTGCTGCTGGTTCACCAGCGCCTCGGGCGTATCGATGCCACGCTCGCCGAAATAGCGTGCGACCAGCCAGGGCTGTTCATCGCCCCAGAGTTCGGACTGGCGCGTGGCGGGCAGCAGCTCGGCCAGCGCCGCCAGATAGCCCACGGGGTCGCCCGAGACCTGGCCGCCCAGGCTGAACGCCCGGTGCGCGGCCTCGGTATCGTTCTGTGCCAGATAGTGCGCGCCCAGGTCGCGCCCCAGTTGCGCGCCTTCCTCGCGGTCCTGTGGCTCCGCAAAGAAATAGCGCTGGGTCCAGAAGCGGGTCGCCTGTTCGAGCGCATCGGTCGCGTCGTCGTATTCACCCAGGCGTGCGAGCGCTACGGCGCGCAAGAGATACGCGCGGCCGTGGTGTTCGTCGCGTTCGAGGCCGCTTTGCAGGGCGCCGGTCGCATAGCGCAGGGCTTCGCCATAGCGCTCCTGCGCCAGGGCCGCACGCACATAGCCTTCGTACGCGCTGGCGTGATACTGCGAGACCTCGTGCGCCAGCCCCCGCACCAGCAAGAGACCCGGCACCAGCGCAACCGCCGTGACCACCGCCAGCACCGCCAGCGTGCGCGGGCGCAGCGCGGCCGGGCTGGTTTCGACTTGGCTCGACATGACAACTCCTTGCCCCCGCCCCGCAGTATTCACCACTCGGCTACTTGGCGCAACCGATAACGCTGCGGTAACATAGGCGCATCGACGCGGTACGCGTAACGGATGCGGCCTGCTGCGCGCGTATCCCTATCCGGCTGCTGTATTTGCCCGATTCCCCGGAGACCTGCCCCCGTGAGCACGTCGAGCGCCACCCATCCTGAAAGCCGCGCCGCCACCGCCGCCGCGTCCGCATCCGGTGTGCTGGCCGAGGGGCTCGAACGCCGGCTCGTGGTGGCGCTGTGTCTCGGCACCGATGCCGTCTTGCTGTGGGCCGCCTACAAACTGGCCACGCTCACGCGCCTGCACACGCTCATCTACCTCGACGACATCGCGCTGTTGCACCAGCAGCAGGCCATCGTGGTGGTGCTGACCCTCGCCGCCATGGCCGTGGTCGGCGCCTATAACCGCAGCCGCATTGTCGACCGCTTCGACTCCGTCTACTTCGCGGGTATCGGCATACTGGCCGTGGCGGGCGCCGGCCTGGTGGTCGCCACCTTGCTGCCCGCCGAGACCCTCGCCCTCTCGCGCCGCGAACTGGTGTTTGGCGCGGCGCTGGCCCTGCCGATTTTCACCATCTGGCGCGCTTCGCTTGCGAGCATCGCCGCACGTTTCCGCTCGCTGCACCGTCGCTTCTACGTGTTCGGACGGCCCGAAGAAGGGCGGCGCGTGGCGGACGAGTTGCGCCGCCATCACGGCCTGTACACCGACGCGCAGTTCATGACCCTCGAAGACGCCGAGGCCAAGGCCAGCGACCCGTCGCTCGCCCGGCGCCCGGTGCCGCTGCTCGACTACGAGGCCATCATCACTTCGACACGCGCCGACCACGAAGAGGCCGCGCGCTATCTCGAGTTCTGCGAGTTCACTTTCGGCCGCACCTTCATGTACCCCAGCCTGCACGATGTGCTGTTTTTCCGGAAGAGCAAGCTGACGGCCATCGGCGGCATCCCCCTTATCGAAGTGGCCAACCGCCAGTTTCGCACGCCCTATGTCTACGTGAAGCGCGCCTTCGACGTGGCCGTCGCCGGGCTCGGGCTGCTCGCCGCCTCGCCCATCGCCATTGCCACCGCCCTTGCCGTAAAGACCACCTCGCCCGGGCCGGTCTTCTACACGCAGGAGCGCATGGGCCGGAACGGGCGCCGCTTCCACATCTACAAGTTCCGCTCGATGGTGAACGATGCCGAACGCCGCAGCGGCCCCATGTGGGCCGCGGCCAACGATGCGCGCGTGACGCCGGTGGGCCGCTTCATCCGCAAGCACCGCATCGATGAGATTCCGCAATTGTGGAATGTGCTGCGCGGCGACATGAGCCTCATCGGGCCGCGGCCCGAGCGCCCCCACTTCCACGAACAATTCTGCGCGCAATGGCCGCTGTTCGCGCGGCGGCTGGACGTGCGCCCCGGCGTGACCAGCCTCAGCCATGTGCTGGGCAGTTACGAGAGTGACCCCGAAGACCGTCTGCGCTACGACTTGATGTACATCAACAATGTGTCGCTCTTTCTCGACCTGAAGATCCTGGTGGCCACCGTGCGCGTGGTGCTCGGTGCGAAGGGCGCGCAATGAACGCCGCGCGCTTCGACCATCCGCGCGTGCTGCTGCTGGCCTGGGCCGCCCTCTTGTGCCTGGGCGCGCTGACGGCCTGGGGCGGCACGCGCTGGCTCGATGCACACGTCGACCACCTGCGCGACCAGAGTCCCTGGACCTATCTGAAGGCGGCCGAGGCCCACGCCCAGGCCAACAACTGGCCCGCGGCGCTCGAGGCGCTGCAGGCTGCCGTCGCGCGCGACCCCGAGCTGGCGGTACCGCACGAGCGCGCGGGCCATATCCTGCACGACCTGGGCCGCTGGCGCGAGGCGCTGGCCGCCTATCGCCGCGCCATGGCGCGCGGCAGCGAGAGCGAGAACGTGGCCGGCAAGGCGCTGTGGTGCCTGATTCAACTCGAGCGCTACCCAGACGCCATCGCCTTTGGCCAGGCCTGTGTGGACCGCGGCATGGCCTCGCCCTATTTCCCGCGCTTCATCGGCGAAGCCCACCGCCGCGCGGGCGACGCGGCCGCCGCCATCCCCTGGTTCGAGCGCGCACTCGAAGGGTTCCCGGGCGATCTGCTGCTGATGGAGCGGCTGGCCCAGACCTATGAGGCCGCCGGTCGCACGGAAGACGCCGCCGCCCTGCGCGCGCGCATCCGCGAACAGGAAAGCGCGGTCTAGTGCGGCACCGGCCGGCCACTCGGCTGGTCTAAGGGCGGCCGGGCGCAGTTGGCCCGCGGGCGCGCACGTATGGTAGCTTCATGCAAATGCGTTCTCATTAGTAGGCGGACGTCATGCCAGTCTTGCAGGTCAAAAATCTCAAGAAGTCCTTTCGCGATCCCGACGGCAACGAATCGCAGATTGTCGACGTGGCGCACTTCGCGCTCGAACCGGGCGCACAGGTGGGCCTGCGCGGGGCCAGTGGTTCCGGCAAGACAACCTTTCTCAATCTGATTGCCGGCATCCTGCAGGCGGATACGGGCGAGGTGGAGATTGCCGGCGAACGGATGACCGGGCGGCGCGAGCCGGCCCGCGACCAGTTGCGCGCGCGGCACATCGGCTATGTGTTTCAGACGTTCAATCTGCTGCACGGCTACACCGCCCTCGAGAATGTGATGCTGGGCATGCTCTTTGGCCAGGGCAGCGACCGCGGCTATGCCGCGCACCTGCTCGACCGTGTGGGCCTGAGCGACCGCATGAACTATCGCCCCCGCGCACTGTCGGTGGGACAGCAACAGCGCGTGGCCGTGGCGCGGGCCCTGGCCAACCGCCCCGCCCTCGTACTGGCCGACGAGCCCACGGGCAATCTCGATGTGCACCACGCGGCGGCTTCGCTGCAGTTGATTCGCGAAATCTGTGCGGAAAACGACGCCGCGCTGTTGCTGGTCAGCCATGACCCCGCGCTGCTGGCACAGTTCGAGACGCACCAGGATTTTGCCGAGATCAACCGGGCGGCTGTGGCCGCGCCGTTGACCGGGGTGACCGTCTGATGGGCGCCATCGTCCTCCTGGTGCGCCGCAGCCTGCGCCAGCACTTCGTGTCGACCAGCATCACCGTGGTGGCGGTGGCCCTCGCCAGTGGCCTGGTGATGAGCGTGTTCGCCATTCAGGACCAGTCGCGCCGCGCCTTTATCGGTGGCGACACCGGATTCGATGCGGTGCTGGGGGCGCGCGGCAGCCAACTGCAACTGGTGCTGAACACGGTCTTCCACCTCGAGACCTCGCCGGGCAACATTCCCTGGTCGCTGTATCAGCAGCTGAAAGAAGACCGGCGCGTGCGCCTCGCCATTCCCTACGCCACCGGCGACAACTACTACGGCTACCGCATCGTGGGTACGGTGCCCGAGATCTTCACGGAGTTCGAGTACCAGGAGGGCGAGACCTTCCAGGTGCAGGAGGGCGGGCGCTTCTTCGACCCCGACTACATGGAGGCCGTGATCGGCTCGACCGTGGCGCAGCAGTTGGGGCTGGGCGTAGGCGATATCTTTCAGCCCTACCACGGCCTGGCCTTCAACCCCGATTCGCAACACCAGGAACAATACACCGTGGTCGGCGTGCTGGAACCCACCAACTCGCCCAGCGACCGCGTGCTCTGGATTCCCATCGAGGGCATCTTCCGCATGGGCGGCCACGTGCTGCGCGGCACCGGCGAAGAGTATCTGGCGCAGGCGGGCAAAGAGATACCGGACGAGCACAAGGAAGTCAGCGCGGTCATGCTGAAGTTCCGCGACCCGACCGCGGGCTTCACCATGGAATCGGCCATCAACAAGCGCGGCAAGGTGGCCACGCTGGCCTTTCCCATCGGCACCGTCATGGCCGACCTCTTCAACAAGATCGGCTGGATCAACGAGATCTTCGAAGGCGTCGCCTATCTGGTCGTTCTGGTTACGGCGGGCGCCATTCTGGCCAGCATCTACAACACCATCAACGAACGCCGCCGCGAGTTTGCCATCTTGCGCGCGCTGGGTGCGCAGCGCGGTACCGTGTTCACCGCCATCGTCGCCGAATCGACCACCATCTCGGGCCTGGGCGCGCTGGGCGGTTTCATAGTCTATGGCATTATCATGGGTGTCGCGGCCTACTTCGTGCGCCAGCAGACAGGCGTCGTGCTCGATGTCTTCGTGCTGCATCCCGCGCACTGGATTGCGCCGCTGTGTATGTTAGCCGTGGGCGCGCTGGCGGGAATCGTGCCGGCAATTAAGGCGTATGCTACGGACGTAGCCGAGAATCTGATCCCCCAGACCTGATGCGGTCCGATGCCGCAGGAGGAAAACAAGCGATGGTACGGGTAGGCCTCTATTTTTGTGCGTTGGGCGTGTGTGCCTTGGGCGTCACCTTCGTGAGCGCGTGCAGTCCCGCGCCCGCGCCGCCCGGTGGCATGACCGCCGAAGGCAGCGGCGACTACAAAGAATCGGATATGGAGCGCACCGAAGAAGCACCGCCGGCGTCTGGCAGTGCGCCGAAAGAAGAAGTCGAAGCGGTGATGGACGAAGACGGCGGCGACGACCACGGCCACGATCACGACCACGGCCACGATCACGACCATGACCACGTGCACACGCCGCTGTTCGGCGGTACGCTGGTAGAGTTGGGCGACCACGAAGCAAATCTCGAGATCGCGTTCGACGGCGAAAGCGGCACGCTGACGCTCTACACGCTGGACGCGCACGCGGAGAACCCGGTGCGGCTCGAGGCGGAATCGGTGGACGTGGTCGTCGAGGCGGAAGGTGCCGAGCCCATGACGCTGACGCTGGCGGCCATCGCCGACCCGCTGACGGGCGAAACCGTAGGCGATACGGCGAAGTTCGAAGCGACGGACGAGGCGCTGGTCGGTCTCGACCACTTCGACGTGACCGTGCCGTCTATCACGTTGCGCGGCGCCACCTATACGGATGTGCATTATCACCAGCACGAGTAAGGGGCGTGTTGCGCGCGCACGGCCGCGGTGGCTGTGTGCGCTGGGGCTGGGCGCGCTGTGGCTGGCCTGCGCCTGGCCGGCGGCCGCGCTTACCGTGGTGTTCGGCAGCGGTTACCAGGCGGCCGCGGCAACGGGCCAGACGCCCGACATCTGGGCCGCGATGGCCGCGCGCAATCCCGATATCGTGGTCCTGGCCGGCGATGTGCCCACTGCGGTGCCCGACCCCGACGCGCTGGGCGCGGCCTACGCCAGCCTCGCCGCACGGCCTTCGTTCGGTGCGCTGCGTACACAGGCACCCACCTATGCCGTCTACGGCACCCACAACTTCGCCGACCCCACCCTGGCCAATGCGCCCTTGACGCGCGACACGGCACTCGCCTTGTTTCGCGACTTCTGGGACAACCCCGCGTACGGCCTGCCCGAGACGCCCGGCTGCTTCTTCCGCCTGCGCGAAGGCCCGGCCGAGTTTTTCTTCCTCGACACACGCTATCACCGCGCAGTGCCACGCGACCCGGAGGAAGAGGCCGTGTTGCTGGGTGAAGCGCAGATGGCCTGGCTGCAGGAAGGCCTGCGCGCCAGCACGGCACGCTACAAGGTGCTGGTGAGTGCCGTGCCGTTTGGCCAGCGTGCCTGGCACATGTGGGGCGGGGTCTACCACGAGCCCGAACGCGAGGCCTTGTTCGCCTTCATCGACGACCAGAATATCGGGGGGGTGTTCGGCCTGTCCGGCGGCAGCCCCCGCAGCGAGCGGTGGGACTTCCGCATCGGTTGGGGGCACCGCTTCCACGAATTCTGCACCGGACCCCTCGCCGGTCCCGCCATCGCACGCGACCCCGAACGCCTGCCCGATGGCCTCGAATACCACCACGCCGCCCCGGGTGTCTTCGGCGAAGTCTTCTTCGCGGCCGAGCCCGAGCGCAACGCTCCCAACATCACCGTGCGCGTGGTCGAAGCGGGTACGGGCGTCGTGCACGAGCACACCTACAGCGCAAGCGACCTCGAGCTCCCGCGCTGAGGGTCGATTAATCGCCTGCCTTCTCCGCCAGCGTGGCCAAGCAGGTGGGCGCGTCGCTCACCGCAGCGACCGCATCAGATTGTCGCGCTTCACTTCCGCATAGCGCGTCGCCTGGTCCGGCGTCAGCAGCTGGGTCTCGGCATAGCGCTCGAGGTCGAGATCGGCTGCGCTCGCGGGGTTAGACTCGCCGCGCTGCACCGCTGCGCCATACGCCTGGGGCGCGGCCGTGCGCAGCGCCTGCTCCTGCTGCGCCGAGAGGCCGAGCGGCGCCATGGTCTCCAGCATCTTGCTCACCATCTGGTGGGCCGCCCAGGCCTGCCGCTGCGCCGGGGGCAACGCCGCCAGGGTCGCCTCCGTCACCGCGTCGAGCCGCGCCCGCATCGCCGCACGTGCCGTCTGCGCCTGTCCCGTAATCCGCCGCACCGCCTGCACATCGCGCGCCTCGGCCGCCGCGCGCAGCGCCGCATCCTCCTCGCGTACCGCCTGGCCATCCGGCCCCGCCATCCACGCCGCAAACGCCTCGTACTCGCGCGCCATTGTCTCGCGCAGGTGCGTCTGCTCCGCCGACGACAACGACAGCACCGCCACCATCTCCTCATAGCCCGCCTGCCAATCCGGCGCCTCCGCCTCCTCAACCGCCGCGGCGGGCGTTGGCGAATCGGGCGCTTGCCCACAAGCCGACAGCAGTAGCGCGACAACAACGGCTATCATTCTCGCGCAACACATTTTCATGCCGACCAAAGCGAAGCTCATAGCTTTCATTACAACACCCCTCAATGGGATCCTTCGTCAGTTCAGTTTCTCACGCAGGATACGCAGCATCCGCTTGAAACTGGGGAGGTGCTTCTCCAGCGTCTCCGGCTTCAACTTGGCCACGATTTTGAATGCCACGCTACCCTTTTTGTATGGAGCGTTCGCATCGCGGGTAGCGTGCTTTAGCTTAGCCAACACGTCTTTGCATTCCCGCCGCTTCAAGTCATGCAAAGGGTACAGTGCTGTCTCCTGCAATGCACTGCCGAAGGTATCCTGCAATGCAGTGCGATCGGCCATGATCCAAGTTTCCATCGATGTCACCATCAGAAACACGTGTTCGTTGGAAGTAGTGCTGGGAAAGCCCCAGGCTGTTTCGAGATGCCGAATGGGCTGCTCGATGTCTTCAACAACATCTTCGCTATCCACCAACAGACACACTTGTTCGGCCTCGCTCCCATCAAGGTATGCGGCCCTCCAAGCAGCAAAGGTATCGTTGCGATAGCCGCAAGCTACCAGGTTGGGCATGCGCCCAGCGAATCCAGCCTGTTCAAACAAACGGCTAAACGCACGGCGCGCTTCGCGCCTGAGCGACTTGGAGGTGCCGCCGCCCTCGAAGTACATGCGCAACTTCAATACCGATTACCCCCAATCTCACCGCTGGCCCACACTTCACCCAGCCGGTACTTTTCGAGCCAAGACTGGAGACGTTCATTGTTCTCGAGCCGTCGCGCAACCGTCGAACCGTTGTGCTTTTCGACCACTACCACATACTCCGGGTGTTCCGTCATTGCGTCTACAAGAATATCCGAATGCGTGGTGACGATGATCTGCGTGCGCTTCGAAGCCTCGACAAGCAAGTCTGCAATCTTGGGAATCAGGTCGGGGTGGAGGCCGAGTTCGGGCTCTTCAATGCAGAGTAGTTTAGGAGGTTGTGGGTCGACGAGTAATGCAACCAGACACATATAGCGAAGCGTTCCATCCGAAAGTCGAGTAGCAGGAAACGTCACCTGACGGTCCACGTGCTTCTCTCGGAGCGTTATCTGAGCCGCACCGCTTTCCAGTCGCAAACCGAAATCCACTACCCCCTGATATACATCCTTCAGGCTTCGCCGCAAAGCGGGACCCGCTTGTGTATCGTTGTCTAGATGATTGAGAAAGAGAGCAAAGTTTGAGTAGTCTTCTGCCAACTGCTCTCCTGGCAAATCTGCCGCTTGTGTCGCTCGAAGAGGACACGTCTTTCCAAATCCCCAATCATTATAGATTCTAATACTCTCATAGAAGGCAGCCAAGTGAGCAAGCGCCGGATACAGTTGGGGATTTTGCGTTGCGAGATGATTGATTCATCCGTTCGCACTTGATCAGGAGGCAAGCGCTTTAGTCCATACTTTTCATCGCCATTGTCACGGAACTCATCTTGGTCGTCTTCGATTTCGCTTTGCGCTATATTCGGCTTCTCTACATTAATTAGCGGACTACCTCCATGGTACTTGTAATAGAAGTACGGCTGATTCTTCTGAGGATCACGAGGTCGCTCATCTTCGATGAATTCGTCCCTTAGCTCAAAACGAGCGCTTGTTTCGCCAAAAGCAATGCGGTGACGCAAAGGCAGCCGGTTGTACCGGTAATCTAAAACAACCTCCAGCTCTGCGATTTGCCCGGTTGCTCCTTTCCAGACCCATTCACTTACCCCACCGCCAACGCCTCGCGTTGGTACCGCAAGTTTGCCCGGCGCTGCCTGCAACAGGCTGAGTGCAGCGAGGATATTCGACTTGCCGGATCCGTTCGGCCCGATGAGCACATTGAGGGGCAGCAGGTGAATAGGGTCCGCTTCGGGACCGAAGGAAAGCAGGTTGCGCAGGGTGAGTCGCTTGATGGCCATGGTTTATCTCGGCAGTTTGTCCAAGAATGGGTGGTCGCCCGCTTTGCTGTTCTACTGCCCACGAGCATAGCACCACGCCGCCCCATCCCGCGCCCGTTGACTCCCCCCGCCGGGCTGCGGCATCATTCGGGGCTCAGCCGCTCTGCGGCTGCGTGGGCCCGCATAGCTCAGTCGGTAGAGCACCTCCATGGTAAGGAGGGGGTCTCCGGTTCAAGTCCGGATGTGGGCTCCATTTTTCACTTGCGCATGACGCCGCTTCGCCTTGGTGCGGGCGGCGTTTTCTTATGCCTTGGCGGGGGCGCGTCAGGCGGTGGCACGTTCGGCGCGGGTGCAGAACGAGGCGACGCCATCGATCACGCGGGCGATGTCCTCTTCGCTCAGGTCGCAGTACAGCGGCAGCGTGAGAATCTCTTCGCCCAGGCGCTCCGTTACGGGCAGGGCGCGGGTGTTGCCGAAGAACTCGTGCTGGTGATTGGGCTGATAGTTGACGGTAGTGCCCACGCCACGCTCGGCCAGGTGCACACGCAGCGCATCGCGCTGGCCATTCGCAACCGCCACCACATAGATAAACGGAAACGCCTCCGGCCCGTGCACCGCCACGGGGCGCAGTCCGGGCAGCCCGGTAAACGCTGCGCGATACCGCGCCACGATGTCGCGCTTGCGTGCGCGCATCGTGTCGAGCTTGTCGAACTGGCGCAGACCGATGGCGGCATTCAGGTTACTCATGTGTGCGCGGTAGCCCTGCGTGGTCACGGCGTATTGCATGCCGCTCTTCTCGCGAAAGCGCTGCCACCCGTCGCGGTCGATGCCCAGCACGCGCTTGCGCCGCAGTATGGCGGCCAGGGTCTCGTCGCCCAGCACCACGGCGCCGCCTTCGCCACAGGTCAGGTTCTTGATGGGGTCGAAGCTGAAGCAGACCAGGTCGCCAAAGCTGCCGAGGCGTTGGCCGTTGTAGCTGCTGCCGAAGGCGTGCGCGGCGTCTTCCACCACCCGCAGCCCATGCGCACGCGCCAGGGCATAGACGGCATCCTGGTTGCAGGGATTGCCGGCATAGTGCACCGGCATAATGGCGCGGGTACGTGGCGTGATACAGCGCGCCGCATCTTCGAGGTCAAGGTTTGCGGTGTCAGCGTCGACGTCGCAGAAGACCGGCTTGGCGCCGGTGGCGGTGATGGCCTGCACACTGGCACAGAAGGTGAGCGACGGCACGATGACTTCGTCGCCCGCCTTCACGCCCAATGCGTCCAGCGCCAGAAACAGGGCTGAGGTGCCGCTGCTCACCGCGACCACTTCGCGCCCGCCGCAGTATTCGCTCAGCCGCGCTTCGAAGTGCTGGGTCCATTCGCCCTGGCCCAGCCAGGCCGACGCCAGCACGTCGCGCAGGGCTTCGGCTTCGTCGTGCCCGACCGATGGCCGCGAGACGGGCAGCATCAGCACCGCGCTCCCGGATGAGGACCACGGTGGCATACGGCCTTTTTCAGCATTCGCGCTTTGCTCCTTGCAGCCTGCCCGCGCGCCCAGGGCGGGCGCGTCACGTCGGCAACCAACTTAGCAGAGCGCTTGCTAACCGTCAACGCCAGCGCTGCCAGACACTTACTTGGCGGCGGCTCACTTGGTGGCGGCGTGCCACCGCAAGACGCGCACATCGTACGGCGCGATATCGAGTTCCGCCACCACCGCATCGCCTTCGCGCGTGTAGTCCACCACCTCGCCGGTCACCAGGTCTACGCAGTCGGTTGCCGTCTCCGGCACCGCACGCAGACGCACCGAACCCGACCACGCGGCGCCATCATGGTTGG
>CAYMLC010000029.1:0-15300 GCA_964390765.1 uncultured Nitrospirales bacterium | reverse complement strand
GCCTCGGCCTGGATCTCGTATATCTCCGGATAGGTCAGGCCGAGCCGGCAGCCGACATGGCGGCCGGTGCGCTGACGGCGACGCTCTGCCACTTCGGCAACATCGCGGTGGAAGCGCCGGGCCGGCTCGTGTACGACGCCGAGACCGGTACGTTCCCGGGCAATGAACAGGCGACCGCGCTCGTGGGGCGGGCCTATCGTGAACCCTGGGAAGCCGAGCGGCGCGCACTGGTCTAGCCCACACAGCAGCCGCGACGCCCTGCCCTTAAACATTTACGTGTGTTCGACAGACCGTAAGACAACGCAATGCGTGAGGCAGGGCGCGCCCGTACTTTGCGCGTGCGGAACCGTTTGCGCAAGAAACCGTGTGGCGGCGGCGTCTTCATACCACCCAACGCCGCCGCAGCCCTTACGAGCGAGGAATCCGCCGCATGCCAACGGTCGTGCTTCGTGGCCCGGATAGCGCGATACCCGACATGGTCGCCCGAGCGCAGGCGTGCCAGACTGTCTACACCTTTCAGCTAGCCCCCAGCCGGCACGCCATCCCCGTGTATTTCATGAGCCAGGAAAGCAACCGGCCGTTTCACGTGTCCCGCGCAAAGGGCGTGGGCGTGAACGTGTGGCAGAGCGAGGGCATCTGCCAGTACACCGGCTTGCCGCGTGGCGCCTATCTGCTGGCGAACACGATGATCGCGATGCTGGTCTACCGCGCCATGCAACTCAACACGCTGCTGGGCAATGAAGACTTTTTCCACGCCGGCCAGCGAGAATGTCTGTACCGGCAGCGGCTGTTCCTGGAGGACTATGCGCTCGCGTTCGAAAAGGCCACCATATGCAGCGGCTGCGTGCGCTTCTACAAGTCGCTGATGCCGGACGAGGAAGTGGAGGCCGTGCTCGCGGTGGTCGGCGAATTGCCCGCCTCGCGCATCGGCCGGCCCGACCCGCAGCGCTGGCGGCCGGGAAACCATCTCAGCGTCATCTAGCCGCTCGGTGTGGTCGCGCAAACGGGCATGAACGAGGCGGCGATGGCCCGGCGATGGGTGCGGGCCGCGCCGGCTGACCGCGGCGCAGTAAGGAGAGCTTTGTGGTGCGCGTAAAGGTGAACGGTACGGAACGCGAGGCACCCGCCGGCGCCAAAGTGGCGACGCTGCTCGAATCGCTGGGTATCGACCCGTTGACCGTGGTCGTGCAACGCAACGACGCAGTGGTGACGCGCGATGCCTTCGCGACCACCGACGTCTGCGCCGGCGACCAGATTGAAATCGTGCGGCTCGTGGGGGGCGGCTGAATGACCCGGACCCAACGCGCACGCCGCTTTGCCGAGGCCGACCTCTATGTCGTCTTGACGCCCGCCTTCTGCGCGGGGCGCGACCCCCTCGCCGTGCTCGATGCGGTACTGGAAGCCGGCGTGCGTCTCGTCCAGTTTCGCGAGAAAGACGCGCCCGACCGCACACGCCTGGCGCTGGGGGAAGCGATCCGCGCCCGCACAGCCGAGGCCGGCGCGCTGTTGATCATGAACGACCGGGTCGACCTTGCGCTGCTCCTCGATGCCGACGGCGTGCATCTGGGTCAGGAAGACCTGCCGCTGGCGCAGGCGCGCAGCCTCGCGCCCGAACTGCTGCTCGGCCAGAGCACCCACGATTTGTCGCAGGCCTTTGCCGCACAGGAGCAAGACGCCGACTATGTGAATCTGGGGCCCATCTTCGCCACGCAGACGAAGACCGTCGGCCGTGCGCCGCTCGGGCCCGGCATCATTGCCGCCGCGGCACCCGGCCTGCAGATTCCCTTCACCGTGATGGGCGGCATCAAGGAGCACAACGTGCCACAGGTGCTCGAACGCGGCGCGCGCACCGTGGCCGTCGTGACGGCGGTGACCGCCGCGCCCGACGTAAAGCAGGCCGCGGAACGCCTGCGCATGCGCATTCTCGAAGGGCGGCGAGGCTAGCCGCACCGGCGCACACCGGGCCGTCCGTCTGATTCCGCAAGCCCGGTTGCGCTATCCTCTGGTGCATGTCCGGTGTGGTGTATTTTCCGCGGCCAACCCATTCGGCGGCGCCCGGCCCCCTCTACTTCCAGCAGCCTCGGCACACGTGGTGTGTGCATTGCCTCGAAGACGTGCGCCCGGCGCTGCGCGAAGTGGCCGCCGCCGCAGAGGCGGGCCAGTGGGCGGCCGGTTTCCTCGCCTATGAAGCGGCGCCAGCCTTCGACCCGGCCTTCGCTGTGCATGCGCCGGGCACGCTGCCCCTATTGTGGTTCGGCCTGTACGACGCGCCCGAGGCACCCCCCGCCTGGCCCGCGGCCACGGCCGGTCCGCAAGGCTGGACGCCCCGCATCCCGCCCCGGCAATACGAGGCGGCGCTGCGGCGTATCCGTGCACACTTAGCCGCTGGCGATACCTATCAGGTGAACTACACCTTTCCGCTTGACGCGGAGTTCGACGGCGACCCGGCCGCCTGGTTTGCCACGCTCGATAGCGCGCAGCCCGCCGCCTACAGCGCCTACCTCGACCTGGGCCGCCACGCGCTCTGCTCGGTGTCGCCGGAGTGCTTCTTCACCCTCGAAGGCGACCAGCTGACCAGCCGCCCCATGAAGGGCACGCGCCCGCGCAGCCCCAGCAGCGCGCACGATGACGCCGTGGCGCGTGAATTGGCCGCGTGCGAGAAAGACCGCGCGGAAAACGTGATGATTGTGGACATGATCCGCAACGACCTCGGCCGCGTATGCCGTGCGGGCAGCGTGCACGTACCCGAGCTGTTTGCGGTCGAGCGCTACGACACGGTGTGGCAGATGACCTCGACCGTGCGCGGCAGCAGCGACGCGCCGCTCGACGCCATCTTTGCCGCCCTCTTCCCGTGCGCCTCGGTCACCGGCGCGCCCAAGGTCGAGACCATGCGCATCATCCACAAGCTCGAGCCGGCCGCGCGCGGCGCCTATTGCGGGGCCATTGGCTGGGTCGGGCCCGGGCGCCGGGCGGCGTTCAGCGTCGGCATTCGCACCGCGACCGTCGACCGCGAGGCGCGCCACGCGACGTACCCGGTGGGCAGTGGCGTGACGTGGGACAGCCAGACCGCGGCCGAATACGAGGAGTGCCTGAGTAAGGCCGTGGTGGTGCGGCGCCCGCGGCCGGCGTTCCGCCTGCTCGAGACCCTGCGCTACGAAGACGGCTTTGCCCGGCTCGACGGCCACCTGGCGCGGCTGCAGCAGAGCGCCGCTTATTTCGGCTATGCCTGCGACCCGGCGCGCGTGCGCGATGCGCTGTCTGCGGCCACGGCACCGCTCAACGGGGGGGCGTGGCGCGTGCGCCTCTTGCTCGCGCGCGATGGCCAGCCCACCGTCGAGACCCACCCGCATACGGATGGCCCCGACTGGCGCGTGGGCCTGGCGCCCCAGCCCGTGGACCCCGAAGACCCCTTCCTCTACCACAAGACTACGCACCGTTCGGTCTATCGGCAGGCGCTGGCCAGCCGCCCCGACTGCGACGACGTGTTGCTGTACACGCCCGATGGCCACCTGACGGAGACGTGTCTGGGCAATGTGGTGCTCGACCTCGACGGCCACCTGCTGACGCCGCCGGTGGCGCAGGGCCTGCTGGCCGGGGTTATGCGCGGTGAACTGCTGGCCGAGGGCCGCGTGACCGAAGCGCCCCTGACCCTGGCGCACCTGGAACACGCGCGGGCCATCTATGTGTGCAATGCTGTACGGGGCCTGCGCGCAGTCCACTTCGTGAAGAGTTGATGAGCGCGGCCAATAGGCTTGCAATTGCCCGGGGCTGTACGTACGGTATTCTCGTGGATTGCGGGCCTTCCGCACCAGCTTGCCAGCAACGCGGCTTGCACGCCGGCAAAGGAACGGCAGGCAGCGCCGCGAACAACGCATACCCAAATGCAATGCAACGCCAGGAGGAGAACGGTATGGCAGTCGCCACCGCATCGAAGATTCAAGAACTGCTCGGGGATGAAGCGGACAGCCTGCTGACGCACAAGGCCATCGTGCCCAAGGAGAACCTGCACCTGCCCGGCCCCGATTATGTGGACCGCATCTGGTACCACTCGGACCGCAACAACCGCACGCTCGGCCACCTCGAATGGATCCTGCGCCACGGCCGCCTGGGCGGCACGGGCTACGTATCGATTCTGCCGGTGGACCAGGGCATCGAGCACTCGGCCGGGGCCAGCTTTGCGCCGAACCCCGCCTACTTCGACCCCGAGAACATTATCAAGCTGGCGATCGAAGGCGGCTGCAACGCCGTGGCCTCGACCTATGGCGTACTCGGGGTGCTGGCGCGCAAGTACGCGCACAAGATTCCGTTTATCGTGAAGATCAACCACAACGAGCTGATGACGGTGCCGAACCAGTACGACCAGGTGATGTTCGGCACGGTCGAGCAGGCCTACGAAATGGGTGCCGCCGCGGTGGGCGCCACCATCTATTTCGGCAGCGAGGAATCGCGCCGCCAGATTGTGGAAGTGGCCGGCGCCTTTGCGCGTGCGCATGAACTGGGCATGGCCACAATTCTGTGGTGCTACCTGCGCAACAGCGCGTTCAAGCAGGACAAGGACTATCACGTGTCGGCCGACCTCAGCAGCCAGGCCAACCACCTCGGCGTGACGATTCAGGCGGACATCATCAAGCAGAAGCAGCCCGAGAACAACGGCGGCTACCCCGCGCTGAACGAGAACGGGAAGAGCTACGGCAAGTTCTCGAAGAAGATCTACAGCGACCTGACGACGGACAACCCGATCGACCTCACGCGCTATCAGGTGCTCAATTGCTACAGCGGCCGCGCCGGCCTCATCAACAGCGGCGGCGGTTCGAGCGGCGACAGCGACCTGGCGCAGGCCGTGCGCACCGCCGTCATCAACAAGCGCGCCGGCGGCATGGGCCTCATCTCGGGCCGCAAGGCCTTCCAGCGCCCGATGGCCGATGGGGTCGCCCTGCTCAACGCGATCCAGGATGTGTACCTGGACGACAGCATCACCATCGCCTGAGGCCAATCCGCCAGACCCTCATCACCCGCCGGGTCAGACCTCGCGTCTGGCCCGGTTTTTCTTACACCGGGCGGTCGTGCCGCGGGAGAGCATGCCAGTGCGGGATGGCGAGCGATTCTCTTGTTCGTGGGCTACGGCCTCTACGAGGCCATGGGTGCGTGGGACGGATGGTCGATACCGCTCGCCTTGACGGTGTTTCTCTGTGTGGCTGTGCCGCTCGGCGTGCTGGGCGCCACCGCCCTCTATGCGCCGCTGAGCTATGAGGTGAGCCACGACACCCTGCGCATCCGCCGTATCGCACCCGACGTGCGCGTGCCCGTGCGCGACGTGGCAAGCGTCGAAGGACCCGACGCCGACCTGATGCTGGGCAGCCTGAGACTGTTCGGCAGCGGCGGGCTCTATGGCTTTTTCGGCCTGTTCCGCAACAAGCGCCTGGGCACCTATCATGCCTACGCCACGCGGCGCGATACGCTGGTGCGGTGCGTGTGCTCAGACGGCACCCAGTACATCCTGTCGCCCGACGACCCGGCGGCCTTTCTGCGGGCCGTGCGCGCGGCGGCGCAGCTGAAGTAAGCCCACCCCGCGCTTGCGGAACCGGGCGCCCCCCGCGCAGGATAAAGGCGCCATGGCGAAGCCAAGACGCAACGAGACACCCGCCGAACCGCGCAGCGGATTCGGCTGTTTCGTGCCGTTCATACTGCTGATGCTGGTGGTCGCCGGTGCATACGGTGCGGTCATGGGCGCCGCCATCCACGTGTTCAACGACGCCGAGGGCAAGATCGAGGCCTTGGCCGAGTTCCGGCCCAACGTAGGCAGCAAGGCGGTCGCGCGCGACGGCACGCTGCTGGCCGAGTTCGCGATCGAAGAGCGGCAGGTCGTGCCCCTGCACCACATTCCCCTGCACGTGCAGAAGGCGTTTATCGCCACGGAAGACCACGTCTTCTACGACCACCTGGGCGTGCCCTTCCACGCGTACCCCAAGATTCTTTACCGCTACCTGCGCGGCGGCGAGCTGCGCGGCGGCAGCGGCATTACGCAGCAGGTCGTGCGCAATGTGGACCCGCTCGACATTGGCTTCGAGCGTTCGGTGCGGCGGAAGCTGCGCGAGGCCATTGTGGCGCTGCAGGTCGAGCGCCGCTTTACAAAGGACGAGATCCTCGAGATTTATCTGAACCAGATTTTCCTGGGCATCAGTGCCTACGGTGTCGAGGCGGCGGCCCGGCAGTATTTCGGGAAACCGGCTCAGGCGCTGACCCTGAGTGAAGCGGCCCTGCTGGCGGGACTCACGCGCTCGCCCAACGCCAACGAGCCCATCAACAATCCGCGCAACGCACTCACCCGGCGCGACATCGTGCTGAACCAGATGGTCGAGCGCGACTTCATCAGCCAGGCCGAAGCCGACCGCGCCCGGGCCGAGCGCGTGATCGAGGCTGTGGCCCGGCGCGATGCGCGCGCCGCCGAGCTGGCCCCCGCGCGCCTGCGGCAGAACTGGCGCGCGCCCTACTACGTGGCCGCGGTGCGCAGCGAATTGCTGAACCGCTTCACCAATACCGCGCTGGTGCCGCCCTCGGCCGCCGGCGGCAGCGAAGCCGACCAGCGCGACGCCCTGTTCACCGAAGGATTCGAGGTGGTGACCGCGCTCGACCCGCGCCTGCAGGCCGCGGCCGAAGACACCCTCTTCGCTGCGCTCGATGCCTTCGACGCGCGCAAGCGGGCCGACCTCGAACGTGCCGGCCGCGCCGACGAGTTCGTGCCGGTGTCGGGCGCGCTGGTGTGTATCGACAACCGGCCCGGACAAGAGGGGCTGGTGCGCGCACTGGTGGGTGGCCGCGACTTTCTGCGCGACGAATACAGCACGGCCACACAGGCGCGCCGCCAGCCGGGCTCGAGCGTGAAACCGTTCGTCTGGGCCGCCGCCATCGGCAGCGGGCTCTCGCCGAGTACTATCGTGGTCGACAGTCCGCTGCAGCGCGTGGGTGGGGGTGGCAGCATCTGGGCACCGCAGAATTTCGACGGCAAGTTTCATGGGCCAGTGCCCATTCGCTACGCACTCGAGAAGTCGTTCAACATCGTGGCCATCAAGCTGGCCGAGCGCGTGGGCATGCCACTCGTGCGCTCTTACATGCAGAGCTGCGGCATACGCTCGCCCATCGACGATGTCGTCGGCCTGACGATCGCCCTCGGCACGCCCGAGATCACCGTGCTCGAGCAAGCCGTTGCCTACTCTACCTTTGCCAACCTGGGCGTGCACTACGACCCCGTACTCATCGCACAGATTAACGACCGCGACGGCGTGCCGCGTTTTGACTACCGCACACAGCGGCGCCACAAGCAGGCCATCGATCCCAAGGTGGCCTATGTCGTCACGCATATGCTCGAGGGCGTGTGCACGCCCGAGGCCGGCTACTATCCGACCGGCCACCGCACCAGCCGCCTGGACCGTCCGCGTGCCGGCAAGACCGGCACCACCAACAACAGCCGCAATGTCTGGTTCTGCGGCTATACCCCGCAATTTACGGCGGTCGTGTGGGTCGGCTATCGCGACAACCGCCCGCTCGGCCACGGCACCGAGTACACCGGGGGGCGGCTCGCCTGCCCGATCTGGACGGACTTCATGATTGCCGCACACGAAGGCCTGCCGGCCGAAGAATTCGAAGTGCCCGAGGGCATCGAATTCCACAACATCGACCGCTTCACCGGCGTGGCCGGCGGCAACTACCGCGAGGCGTACATCGCCGGTACGCGCCCGCCGCAGCCAGCACCATCCGACCCCGACCGGGACGCCGGCCTGCTGCTCGGTGAACTATAGGCCCACGGCCGACCCCTGGCGACGCCGGCCTGCTGCTTGGCGAACTATAGGCCCACGACGGCCTCCACGGCGACGCCGGCCTGCTGCTCAGCGAGCTATAGGCCCACGGCCGCCCCCCGGCGACGCCGCAACATGAGCCAACCACGCCATCCCCGCCCCACACGCATCGCCATACTCGCCATACGCGCCCCCAACCGCTTCCATCCCCCCAGCCCCGTCATCCCTGACAAAGCAGGTATCTCACTTGAGACCGGCGCGGCCACCCAACAGCAAGACCACGCCACCACTCCGACACGATCCCGGCCCTGCCACAGCCGCGTGATGCCCCGATACTTCTACATACCTGCTTTCGCAGGTGCGGCGAACCAGCAGATTGTACGAGACCGTGCTATCATGGGAGAGAAGAATAACAACGCCCACAACAGTCATGGCGTCCGAGAGTCTTCGACAGGGGACACCCCTTGCCAGTACGAGCTCGACCGCCTTCTGCGGTGCTGCGCGTTCGACTTACGGAGTGGCTGCGAAGCTTTCGTGATAGCTGATGCCGGCCTCACGCAAGGCCTCTTTCAGCTCCACCTCCGGGCCCGCGAGCGCATCGTCTTCAATGACCAGCGAGACCGCCGGGCCCATGCCTTCTGGAATCTCAGTGAGATGGGACATAACTTGCTCGAGGCTGTGTGCCGTATCGGCGAGGAAGTATTCACTGCCACGCAGCCGAATGGTTAGTGGTCGCGCCGCAGGTGTGAGCACTGCGCTTTCGCCTTCATCCGTTCCGGTGCCGAGCCCGAGACCCGTCCCGATGCCAAAGCCAAAATAGCCTAATCCGCCAGCAAGGGCAGCGAGTACCATCGCTCCGCTGGTGACAAGCACCGTAAGGCGCACCCACCCGGCATTGCTTCTGGATAGCGAACGGCTAACTGGTCGCATCAGTGGATTCCTTTAATAGTGGACCAACCCACATAATCGCCTTGCCGCTCCAGGTGGCCCGAACGTTCTGCTCAAACTGCATCTTCATCGCCTCGAAAATACGCCGCTGACCCGCGGTTGACAGAGGGTCTCGAAACACAGTGATGATGATCAGGTCTTGAGGCGCCCGCACTGCACGCACGCGATTGAGTAACGCCGCCTGCAACGCATCTGAGCTATCGGCATAGAGCGGGTCACCAATCGTTTCGCCTTCCGCGCGGATGGCAAAAGACTGGTCGGCGTTTAGCACTATGTCCCACAGTGTACAGCGATTGCGCACCGCCTCAAACTGCAGCAAACGCTGGACCAGTTGCTCGGCCGCCTGAGGGCCCGCCCGCCGCATTGCCTCCAACTGCTTCTCAATCTGCTGCCGCTGCACGCTATCCGTAATGCTGCCCAGTGCGTTGCTCAGTTGGGCTGCTACTTGCTCTTGATCGGGTCCGAGCACTTCCTTTAGCACCGCCTGATACTGCTCCACAGTGGCCTGTGCGGTCGCAATTTCATCGGCGAGCGACGCTTGGTATTGCGCTACCTCGGATTCCAATCCAGCGACTTGCTGTGCCAATTGGTCGCGCTCGGCGGTAAGACGCTCCACTGTCTGTTGGAGCGAATCGCGCAGCTCGCGCGCACCCGCCTCTTGGACACGCGCCTCTTCCACGAGATCGCGCTGCGCCTCGACCAGCGCATTCGCCTGCAGCTCGGTTTGTATCGAACTGGCAAACAAGACGACCAGAAAGAGATCGAGCAACGGGGTAAGGCTGAATGCTATGCGGCGGCGAGAAGGCATCTTGACGCAAGTCCGCTCACGGTTTGCCCGAGGCTGCGACTGCGTCGGCCGAACGTGGCGCGTCCGTTGGCTGGGCACCAGCAGCATTCACGTTGCCAGCGCGCGCTTGGCGCTCCCGATGTAGCTGGTCCACCTTCTCCCCAATGTCCGAAAGTCGCTCGTGACAACGTGAATACCTTTCGAAACTACCATCTCGCCAACTGTACAGGCCCATAAAAGCAACGGCTGCCAGTATGCCCCAGAATGTAGACCATACCGCTGCAGAAAAGCTTCTCATCATAACGCTTATCTGGTCCGATGCTTCGCGCTCGCCACCCAAGGCGACACCGAGCGCAGCAATGGTGCCCAGGATACCGAGAAGTGGATAGCATTCAACCAGCGTGCGCACGGCGTTGTAGGCATTACGCACCCCCCAGCCATGGTCCCAGGGGCGATTCGTCCGCAGGTTACGCATTTCATCGCCGAGCTCAGGTTTGCGTTCCCAGTCGCCACGACTCAAGGACTCCAATACATCGCGTACCCGGGCCTCCACCATTTGTTCGTTCGGCAGCCGCGATGTATACGATGTTTTGTGTTCCATGGTTGCAGTCAGCGCCTCCAACTGCTTGAGCCACTCTTTGAGTAGGCGCGACCGTCTCCATTCCAGCAAGCCTTGGAAGCACAGTTGCGCGCCGACCGCCAAAAGAAGGAAGGGGCTCATGTACTGTGCGATAAGCTGTGCTGCGTTGGTCGTCATCGCCTGAGTAGCTCGCCTGTCGTGTTGCTGTGGTGTGGTCGTATGGGTGCCTTTGCCCCGCGAAAAAGACACCATTTTTGTATATAAGACCATATGCTTGATCGGTGGCACAAATGTATCGGGCATCTTACAACGCTAGACAATCGATTACTCGCAGCCAAGAGGGGGGCGCCTGTGCCGCCAGCGCGTGCGGCTGCAGACAACCTAACTGCGTTGCCAAGGGAAGGCTGTGCCAGAGGGTCGAGCAAGCGGTCTCTTTTGGAACTGTGCGTGCTTGCTGCGGGCGGCCGGACGGGGTGCTGAAACTGGAGCTGGAACGGGGATTCGAACCCCGGACCCCTTCATTACGAGTGAAGTGCTCTACCGACTGAGCTATTCCAGCCCGAATAAGCGCATGGAAAAATGGTGCCAAGGGGCGGACTTGAACCGCCGACACAGGGATTTTCAGTCCCCTGCTCTACCAACTGAGCTACCTCGGCACGAACCGGTAGCTTAGCGAAGGGGGGCGCGGGCAGTCAACTGGCGGCCGGTGTTGCGGTGCCGGCGCTGCGCGTTGGCCCAGGGATACCGGGCGCCGCTGTGGGCCCGGCGCCGGGTGCGCGCTCCAGCGGGGTGGGCTCAGCCCTGGGCCGGGGGTACCGGCTGCGGCTCGGGTACGATCTCGACGGGCTGATTCATCTGCTCGACGAAGTCGTCGGCCTCCATCATCGCGGCTTCCATGTCTCCGATGAGCAGCGCCACGTCAATCTCGATGGCGCTCAATTCGCCCTTGATCGAGGCGATGGCACGCGCATTGAGATTGTGCTTGAGGAAGAGCACCTGGTCGCGCATGGGGGTTAGCACCGGCTCGATCTTCGACTGGGCGCGGCGCATCGCGCGGTACAGATCTTCGTAGCGCCGGCGTGTCGCGTCGAGGCGTTGCTCGCTGGCGCGCGCGAGTTCGGGGTTGTCGAACTGCTCGAGTTCGGTCTGCCATTCGCTGAACAGCGCCTCGGCCACGCGCTCGACTTCGTCGATGCGTTCTTGAACGGCGGTGGCGCGCGCCTCGCTGCGTTCGAGTGCGCGGTTCAGCGTCCGATAGACCTCGCCCAGCTCGCCCCCTTCGAATTCGGTGACGGCGCTGAATTCTTCCAGCGCGGACTTGAACTCTTCCTTGGCCTCTTCCTGGGCGTCGCGGGCGGCTTCAACGCGGCCCGTCAACAGGTCGCGCTTGTGCCAGCCCAGCCGCTCCATGGTGCCGTAGTAGACGCTGTCTTGCACGCCACAGCCCACAACGCCGGCCAGCAACAACGCGCAACACGCGGCTTTTATCGCAAATCGCATGGGGCCTCCTGATACGAATACAACACGGCGAAG
Organism: uncultured Nitrospirales bacterium; assembly: GCA_964390765.1. Taxonomy (GTDB): domain Bacteria; phylum Hydrogenedentota; class Hydrogenedentia; order Hydrogenedentales; family JAGMZX01; genus CAYMLC01. The sequence goes on along the minus strand of CAYMLC010000029.1, from coordinate 3,659 downwards.
GCACAACCACCTGCCCATGGGTATGCGCCTCGTCGAGTATAGCACCGCGCCGCTTACCGGTCTTCCAGGTCGCTGAGGTGCAGGGTAAGGGCGGCGGTAGAGATCTGTGTTTCCCAGATGGACAGCGCCAGCGAGGCCAGCATCAGCACGAGCGCGGCGCCGAAGATGAAGCGGCCGGGCGTCTCGTAGCCGCCGAACAGAACGAACATGGTGGCCACGCACAGGAGCAGGCTGGCGATGCCGAGCACCTGCATGTCGCGAATCAGGCGCAGGCGCGTGCGCAGATTCTGGATCTGGCCGAGCACGCGCGCCTCGTGGCCATCGTGATAGGCCTTGTGCAGTTGGCGCACGAGCGCGGCCAGCGCCAGGAAACGGTTGGTGTAGGCCAGCAACAAGAGCGAGATCGCCGGAAACAGGAGCGCGGGCGTGGTGAGTGTGATCTCCACCGCGCGCCGTTTACAGCTCGCCGACGCGGCCGGCCAGGTCGGCGGCCATGCGTTCGGCGTCGCGCAGGTTCTCGTGCTGCACCATCACGCGGATGATGGGCTCGGTGCCGCTCGGCCGGATCACGACCCGCCCGGTGCCGTTCAGTCCAGCCTCGGCCTCGGCCACAATCGCCTCGATAGCGTCGTGTGCGGGGCGCTGCCCGTTGTTCAGCGGCACCTTGCGGTGCACCTCGGGCATCTCCTGATAGGGCGCCGCAATCGTGGAGAGTGGCTGCTCTTTGCGTACCACAATCGCCAGCACCTGCAACGCCGCGATGATCGCGTCGCCGGTCACGTTGTGGTCGAGCATCACAATGTGGCCCGATGATTCACCGCCGAGCCGGTAGCCGTGCTCGCGCATGGCCTCGACCACGTGGCGGTCGCCCACTTTCGTGCGCTGCACGCGTCCGCCCAGCGGCTTGATGGCGCGCTCGAGTCCGGCATTGGCCATGATGGTGGTGGCCACGGTGTGGTGGGGCAGCGCATCCTGCTCGAGCATGTCGCGTGCGAGCATGGTCAGCAGGGCATTCCCGTCGAGCAGGCGGCCGTTCTCATCGGACATCACGATGCGGTCGCCATCGCCGTCGAAGGCAATGCCGACATCGGCGCGCTCGCGAATGACGGTGGCGCGCATCTCTTCGGGGTGTACCGAACCGACCCCCGCATTGATGTTGGTGCCGTTGGGCCGGGTGCCCAGGGGGATCACCTCGGCGCCCAGCTCGTCGAGCGTGTAGGGGCCGGCCTTGTAGGTGGCGCCGTTCGAGGCGTCGACCGCAATGCGCAGCCCTTCGAGGCGCATGCCCTTGGGGAACGAGGCCTTCACAAATTCGATGTAGCGGCCGACCGCGTCGTCGATGCGTTTGGCCGTGCCGATGTCGCCGTGCGTCGGGCGGAACGCATCGACTTCGCCGGTCATGATGAGCCGCTGGATTTCGTCTTCGGCCTCGTCGGCAATCTTGTAGCCGTCGGGCCCGAACAGCTTGATACCGTTGTCTTCGAAGTGATTGTGCGAGGCGCTGATCATCACGCCGCCGTCGCAGCGCAGACTGCGCATGATGTAGCTGACGCCGGGCGTGGGCAGCGGGCCGGTGAGCAGCACATTGATGCCGACCGAGCAGAAGCCTGCGGTCAAGGCGTTTTCGATCATGTAGCAGGAGCGGCGCGTGTCTTTGCCGATGAGCACGGTGTCGGCCCGGCGGCGCTTCTGAAACACGGCGCCTGCCGCGCGCCCCACTTGCAAGGCGACCTCGGCGGTCATCGGATGCACGTTGGCCAGGCCGCGCACCCCATCGGTGCCAAACAGTCTATCCGACATTGCAGCTATCCACCCTGTTGCCCGTTGTTTCCATATACGATGGCGTCGGCCATTCTAGCGACCCGCCCCATCGACCGCACATCGTGCACACGCACGCAATGCACGCCGGCCGCAATGGCCAGGGCCACCGCCGCGGCGGTGGCTTCGCGCCGGTCATCGACCTCGGTATTGAGTATAGCGCCTATCGTGGATTTGTTGGAGGGGCCGAGCAGCAGCGGTCGGCCGAAACGGTGGAAGGCATCGAGCCGCCGCACGAGGGTGAGGTTGTGGGCGACGGTCTTGCCGAAGCCGAAGCCGGGGTCCAGCCAGATGCGGTCTTCCCCAATTCCGGCCGCCGTGGCATGGGCGATGCGCTCTTCAAAAAACGCGCACAAGTCATCGATCACATCGTCGTACTGGGGCGCGCGCTGCATGGTCTGCGGCGTGCCGCGCATGTGCATCAAGACCACGGGGCAGCCGGCTTCGGCCACGGTCTCGGCCATGGCGGGGTCGCCGCGCAGGGCGGTAATGTCGTTGACCATGGCTGCCCCCTGGGCCAGGGCGGCGCGCGCCGTACCCGCGCGGTAGGTATCGACCGAGATGCGCGCACCCAGACCGCGCAGCGCTTCGAGCGCGGGCAAGACCCGGCGCTGTTCCTCGTCGGCGCCCACGGGCTCGGCGCCCGGGCGCGACGATTCTCCGCCCACGTCCAGCCAGTCGGCGCCATCGGCCAGCAGGGCCTCGGCCCGGGCGCGCACGGCCGCCGGGCTCGCCAGTTGGCCGCCGTCAAAAAAAGAATCGGGGGTGACATTCATCACCCCCATCATCAGGGTCTTGCGGGTCATCTGCTGCGGCAGTGCGCTCAGGTGGCGCCGGGCACGGGCTCGCCGGGCGGTATGCCGGGCAACCCGTCGTCGTCGTCGGTCTTGCCCTTGACGTCGCGCGCGTCGGGCGCCTGGCTGACCGCCGGGCGCACGGGCCGCACCTTCTCTTCTTCCTTCGTCGGCAGGAGATGCTCGCCGCCGTTCTCGATAATGAGTTTGTCGATCTCGGCCGCGTCCAGCGTCTCGCGCTCGTACAAGGCTTCCGACAACGCGCGCAGAATGTGCTCGTTGTCCTTCAGCATGCTATGCGCGTCGTTGTAGGCCTCTTCAATAATCCGGTGCACTTCGCGGTCCACCGCCGAAGCCGTCTCTTCGCTGAAGTCGCGCGTACGCGCGAAGTCACGGCCCAGAAACACCTCGTCCTGCGAGGAGAAGCTGATGGGGCCGAGCTCGCTCATGCCCCACTCGCACACCATCGAGTGGGCGCGCTGCGCGGCCACCTTCAGGTCGTTCGAGGCGCCGCTGGTGTACTGGTCGAAGATGAGTTCTTCGGCCGCACGGCCCCCCATCAGCACGCGCAATTGTGCTAGACAATAGTTCTTCGAGATGCTGTAGCGGTCTTCTTCCGGCAGCATGCTGGTCACGCCGAGTGCCGGGCCGCGCGGGATAATGGTCACCTTGTGCACGGGGTCGGCATGCGGCAGCAGCCGTCCAATCAGCGTGTGGCCCGCCTCGTGATAGGCGGTCGACAGCTTCTCCTTCGGACTCAGCATCATGCTGCGGCGCGCCGGCCCCATCATCACGCGGTCCTTCGCGTCTTCAAAGTCGATCATGCCCACCTGGTCCTGACCACGGCGCGCCGCGAGCAGCGCCGCTTCGTTCACCATGTTCGCCAGGTCGGCGCCGGAAAAGCCGGGCGTGCCGCGCGCCAGCACTTCCGTGTCCGCATCGGCCGCCACGGGCACGCTGTTGTTGCGCAGGTGGATGTCGAGAATGGCGCGGCGGCCCTTGATATCCGGGTTCGAAACCACGATTTGCCGGTCGAAGCGGCCCGGC
>CAYMLC010000028.1:0-15443 GCA_964390765.1 uncultured Nitrospirales bacterium | reverse complement strand
AGGTGGCATGCTTCGCGTGCAACTGCGAATTCTATAACCGCGCCCCGGCACCGAAGAAAGGCCACCTGCATGAGTCTGCCCGCATCCGCGCCGCTGTTCGATGCCTCTGCCCTCGCCACCACGCTCGAGGCCGTGCTCGAAGAACTGCGGCCCAATCTGCAGCGGGCCCAGCGCGAAGTGCGCCGCCTGCAGCAGGGAGCCAATCGCGCTCCGAGTGTGGACAATGGCATGACCCAGCCGGACGCCGAGGCGCTAGAGCAGGCGCTGGCGCAATTTCATCTGGAGGCCCAGGTATTGACGGCGCAGGTGGACCGCTCGCTGGCGGCGGCCCAGGCGCTGGACGGCGTGGTGCGTACGGCGACCGGAAAGACGTGGCTGCCCGAGGTGGCTGCCATGGAAGATACCGACCGCACGCGGGCGCTGGCGGCCCAGGTCGAGCATTTGCAGGCCGAAGTGCGCACGCTGCGCGCAACGCTGGATCGCGCCGGTGCGCTGGCGGGCGCCGCGCCCACAACATTGACGCCGAATGCCCAAGCCCACCTTGCCGGATACGAGGCGTTTGTGCGGGTGGCGCAGGATGAGACGGGGCGCCGCAAGCCGCTGGGCCAGATTCTGGTTGATGCGGGCGTGATCAGCGACCAGCAACGGCACCGCGCCCTGCAAGAGCAAGCGAGCGCATGGAACCGGCACCTGGGCGCCATCCTGGTGGAGTTGGGCTATGCGAGTGAACAGCACATCGCCGAGGCGATCGCGGCGCAGGTGCATATGCCGTTTCAGCGGATCGATGTGGACACGGTGCAACGCGAGGCGACACGGCAAATCTCGGGGCAGCTCGCCGTTTATCACACCTGCATTCCGCTCGCGATCAGCGACGATACCCTGACCGTGGCGATCGCGAACCCGCTCGACCTGGTCGCGCTCGACGACCTGGCACGGCTGACCGACAAGACGGTCCAGGTGGTGGTGGCCACGGCCAGCGACATCAAACTGGCCATTCGCACCTGCTACCCGCACGTGGCCGCGGGCTAGACGCACCGGCGAAGCCGCCGCGCGGCCGGGGACCCATGCCGTGGGCGCACGCACGAAGCGGGGAAGAAACCACGTTGTGCCCGCGCCGCGCTGGTGCCGCACGCTTGGCCCAGTGGACCCGGCCATACCGGGCATATCCTGCGCGGCAACGAGGGCCGCATGCCTGTGGGCCGCGCGATCGACCTTCTCCGGGCGCTCCCCTTCCCCACGTTTGGCCGTTGAGTTGCCCGCGCAAACCTTGGCCACGCGCCGATGCACCGCTATACTGCCGCCCCATGGCCACCGAAGATGCAACGTTGACGAAGCTGTACACGCAGCTGGCAGAAGCCATCGAGCGGCTCGAATCGAAGCTGCTGGCCGACCGCACCGAAACGCAACAGCAACTGGACGCCCTCGCCGCGCGGTTGGAAGGCCTGGCGCCGGACACGGAACCAGGCGACACGCGAGCGCCCGCGGCGACCCCCGCCACGCAGACCGCGGCGCTGGAAGCGCGTCTGGCCCGGATGGAGCAGACGCTCGCCGAGCGCGATGCGGAACTCGAGCGGGTACGGGCTGAAGCGCGCGCCGAGGCCGAACGCATGCAGGCCACCCTGCGCGAGCGTGAAGCGCGGCTGGTGGTCCTGGAAGAGCAGGCCCGCCGCGGCCGCCCCGAGTCAACCGCGCTGCCTGCCACGATTCCCGCCTTCGACGAGCGCGGCCACAAGAAGCGCATCGGCCAGATATTGGTCGACCTCGGCATTGCGACGGAGGAAGAGTTGCGCAAGATTGTCGAGGCGCAGGCGACGGACCCGCAGCGTCGTTTCGGCATGATCGCGATCGAGCACGGGCTGACCGACGAAGAGTTGATTGGCCGCATCATTGCCGCGCAGGCGCGCCTCGACTTCGTGCGCCTGACGGATGGGACCGTGGACCCGGCGTGCGTGCGCTTGCTGCATCGCGACCTCGCTACGCTCTATGAAGCGGTGCCCTACGCCGAGGCGGATGACCGCCTGCGCGTGGCCATGGCAAACCCGCTCGACCTCATTGCGCTTGAGAACATCGAACTGGCGACCAACCGCGCGTGCGATGCGGCCGTGGCCATGCCGCGCGACATCGAAACGACAATCCGAAAGCACCTGCGCAAGTAGCCGCGGGGAAGGGAGTCCTACATGTTGAAGCGGCTGGTCGTGATCGGAAGCGACGAAGCGCTGCGCACGCGCCTTGCGGAACTGGCGGACGACCCTGCGCTACAGGTCCTGCCGATGGAGAAAGAGGCCCCGCTGCCGCCAGGCACCATCGCCGCCGTGCTGGCTCCCGACGCGCCCGAGTGGTCGCTGCGCGCGGTGTTGCAGCTGGGCGAACGGCGTGCGCGCACCCTGGACTTGCTGGCCGAGGCCATCGACTGCCGCGAAGAACTGCAGCAGGGCAGCAGCGTGCGCGTGCTGGACCATGCCTCACGCTTTGCGCAGGCGCTGGATTTCGCGCCAGATGCGCGCATCGCGCTGGAGCGGGCGGCGCTGCTGCGGGGCGTGGGCAAGCTTCGCATCTCGAACGACATTCTGCTGAAGAAGAGCCTACTCGACTACGACGAGTGGACCACGCTGAAGGGCCACCCGGAAATCGGCGCGCAGATGCTGCAGGAAGCCGGCATCTTTCTGGACGCAGTCGCCATCATCCGCTACCACCATGAGTGCTGGGACGGTACCGGCTACCCCCACGGGCTGGAGGGCGAGGCAATTCCCTATGGCGCGCGTGTGCTGCGGCTGCTCGATGTGTTCTGCGCGATGACGAGTCCGCGCGCCTATCGCAGTGGCCAGGCCACGCGCGACGAGGCGCTGGCGCATCTGCAGGAAGAGCGCGGCAAACATTTCGACCCGGCCGTGGTGGACGCGTTCATCGAGCACGACATCGGCCGGGTGCCCGGCGCATGACCCGCGTCTAGCCCGAGCGCGCCTCCAGTTCTTCCCAGCGCGCATAGAGGTCGTGCACGTGCTGCTTCGCTGCTTCAAGCGCCTGTAGCTGTTCCTCGACGACCGCGTATTCCTGCTCGTAGAAGCCCGGGGCCTGCAGTTGCTGTTCGAGCGTGGCCACCGTCGCCTCAGCCGCGAGGATGCGCCCTTCCATCTCGCCGAGTTCCATCTGCTCCTTATAGGTCAGCCGCTTGGTGGGCTTGCCGGCGCCCGGCTTTGGCTCGGGCGCAGGTACGGCAGGAGTCGAAGCCTCTACGGCGGCCGCACGCTGCTCGGCTGCATAGCGCCGGTAGTCGTCGTAGTTGCCCGCAATCAGCACCACGCGGCCCGCGCCTTCAAAAACCAGCATGTGCGTGCAGACCCGGTTTAGAAAATAGCGGTCGTGACTGACGATTAGGGCGCAGCCGCTGAAGTCCACGACGGCCTCTTCAAGCAGCCGCAGCGTGTAGAGGTCGAGGTCGTTGGTGGGCTCGTCGAGCACGAGGAAGTTGCCGCCGCGCAGCAGTTGCCGGGCCAGGTCGAGGCGGTGGCGCTCACCGCCGGACAGCGCCTTCATGGGCGTGTTGATGCTGTGGCGGTCAAACAAAAAGCGCTCGACATAGGCCGGTACGAACACGCGCTGTTCGCCGGTATCCCAATAGCGCTGGCCGCCTGAGACGAAGTCGACGACGGACTGGTCGGGGTCGATGTTGGCCTGTGCCTGGTCGACATACAGAAAGCGCGTGTTCTCGCCGATGACGACGCGCCCCTTCTTCGGGCGCAGCTCGCCCATGAGCACGCGCAAGAGCGTGGTCTTGCCCGCGCCGTTGGGCCCCGCCAGCCCGACGCGCATGCCTGCCTGCATCAGGAGCGCGACATCGCGAAACAGGTAGCCCTCATCATAGCCGTAGCCCACATCCCGCGCTTCGAGCACCGTCTTGCCGAGGCGTTCCGGAGTCGGGATGATGAAGTCGAACTCGCGCTCACGCGGGGGCGGGCCCTGAGCGTCGGTCGCTTCGTAGCGGCCGATGCGCGCTTTCTGTTTCGTGCTGCGCGCCTTGGCGCCACGGCGCAGCCAGGCCAGCTCGCGCCGCAAGAGCGCCTGTCTGTTGGACTCGGCACGCGCCCGCTGCGACTCGAGGTCACTTTTGTACGCGAGAAAATCTGCGTAGCTGCCAGGGAAAGAGAGCAACTGGCCGTGCTCGAGTTCGACGATGCGGTTCACCACACGGTCGAGGAAGTAGCGGTCGTGTGTGATGAGTACGCAGCTGCCCTCGTAGCGTTCAAGAAAGCGCTCGACCCATTCGACACTGGTCGTGTCGATGTGGTTGGTCGGCTCGGCCAGCAGCTTGACGGCGAGGTCGAGCCGGCGCCGTTCGCCACCGCTCAGCGTCGCCACGGGCCGCTCGCCGGGCGGCAGCGCCAACGCGACCGACAAGCGCTTCAGTTCGCGCTCGTAGTCCCACAGCCCGTGGGTATCGAGTGCGGCCTGCGCGGCCTCGGCCTCTGCGGCCTTGGCTTCGGCACGGCGGCGCGCATACTCGGTGCCCGTGCCGTCGTCTCCCAGCGCCTGCGTGTGCGCCTGATAGGCGGCCACCAATGCGCTCACCTCGGCCTGGCCCGCGGCCAGTACCTGGTGCACCGTGGCGTCGCCGGGCAGGCCATCGCTCTGCGCCAGCCTGGCCACCCGCAGGCCACTGCGCCGGGTTACCTCGCCACTGTCAGGCACGAGGTCGCCCGAAAGCATACGCATCAAGCTCGATTTGCCGGTGCCGTTCGCACCGATCAGGCCGATGCGGTCGCCTTCGTGGATGCCGAGCGTCACGCCGTCAAGCACGACCTGCAAGCCGAAGCGCAGGCGCACGTCTTGAACACCGAGGATAGTGGGGGTAGGTTGCGAGGGGGGCATGGCGTTTGGGGAACCTCGTGCGCCATTGTGGGAGAATAGGGAGCGCGCCGCAAGTGTCTAGCTGGGCGCAGACCACAGTTCGCCAACGTGAAGGAGGCCGATTATGAGTCAGCCGCGAATCGCCGATGTAAAGCCCGTGGTGGGCGTGCTGAAGGCCGGGGAGTATTACTGGTGCACGTGCGGCCACAGTGCCAATCAGCCCTGGTGTGACGGCTCGCACAGCGGTAGCTCCTTCACGCCGATGCAGGTGGTCATCAGTGAAGAGAAGCGCTACGCGATGTGTACCTGCAAGCACACCAAGAATCCCCCCTTCTGCGACGGCAGCCACAAGCAGTGTCCGGCGCCTTCGGCCTGAGGCATGGCCGAGGGGGTGCAGGAGGCTGCGGGCACGTGTCCGCACTGCTGGCAGCCCATCACCATGCTGGTCGATACCAGCGTGCGCGAGCAGCGCTATGTGGAAGACTGTGAGGTCTGCTGCAATCCGCTCGATGTGCACTGCATCTGCGCGTACGGCGAGGTCCTGAGCTTCGAGGTAGCGCCCGCGCAATAGCCCAGAACAAAACGGGGCCGCCACAGACTTGTGCCGGCCCAGCTTTTCTTTTGTGGTCGGGTGCTACTGCGTGCGCTTGAACTTCCATACGGGGTCGCGCAGGCGCGACGGATTGACCATGTCGCGAAACAGGTCGTTCTGCGTGTCGGGATTAAACGGCTTGTTCTCGAGCTCTTCGCTCTGCGCACGCTGGAACGGTGTGAGGTTCGGCAGGTCCTGCGGAATCACGTTCACCGTCAGGAAAACGAGCAGTTCCGTCAGCGTGTCCGAGTACTGATTGTTGCGGAACATGAAGTTCACGACGGGGATATCGCCGAGCACGGGCACCTTCGTGACGGTGCGGTCGGTATCGTCGCGACGAAGACCACCGATGAAGATGGTTTGTCCGTCGTGAACGCGCAGCGTGGTATCTACTTCGCGCAGGTCCTCGATGGGGATACCATTCACTTCGCCGGTAACGCCACTCTCCTTGGCCGAGACCTGCACGATCACGTCGTCGTCATGTGTGACGCGCGGTGTAACCTGCAGCACGGTACCGATCTGCTTGAACTCGGTGCTGGTCTGCTGGCCACCCTGCTCCGTCTGCGTCAATTCAACGAAGGGGATTTCCTGGGCGATGGTGATGGTCGCCGGTTCATTCTCGATCGTGGTAAGCACGGGATTCGAGAGCAGGCGGCCGTTGGTATTGCGCACTTCGGCCTGAATGGTGGCGTCGATATCGACGTTCTCGTCCAGGATGCCGAAGGTCAATACGCCGGCCGGGTTCGGGCCCAAACCCAGGTTGGTACCGAACTCGAGCTGGTCAAGGTCGCTGATCACGTCGCCGCGCAGGTTGCGGCTGCGCACCGCGCGTGCGGTCCAGTCGACACCGGTGTCGGCGCCGTCGTTCAAGACCGCGTCGACAATCATGGCGTCGATGCTGACCTGCTTGACCGGCATGTCCAGCGTCTCGATTAACACGCGGACCTGTTCGAGCACGACGGGCAGGTCGGTAATGACGACGTGTTGCGAGCGGTTGTCGATAGCCACCGCGCCGACATCAGGCGTGAGAATCGGCTCGACCAATACGGCGATGTCGGCCGGTGATGCGTAGTTCAGTTTGATGGCTTCGGTGACTGTGGGCAGCTTGGGTTCGGCTACGTCGAGTTCGCTGACCAGGGCCACCAGTTCGGGCAGGCGCGCTTCGGGCGCGCTCAAGACCACCACGTTGGCGGACTCGTTGGCCGCGATGCTTACCAATTGTGCATCGGGAGAACCGGCGATGACTTGGTCGAGGACCTTCACGACTTCCCGTGCGTCGGCGTTCGTGAGCGCGACCATCTGGGTGGCGCGGCGTGTGGCCACGGCTTCGCTGTAGGGCACGATGCGAAAGATGCCTTCTTCTTCGACCAGCCCCAGGTTATTGAGGCGCAGCACGGTCTCCATTGCCTGGCGCAGCGTGACACCCTTGAGGTTGGCCGTTACCGTGCCTTCGAGCTGGTCGCCCGCCACCACGTTGATGCCGGCTTTCGTGGCGAGTATCGCGACCACGTTTTGCAGGTCTGTATCGCGGAAGTCGACGTTCACCAACTCATTCAAGGCGGTCTGGCGCGGGGCCGGTGCGATACGGGTGGGCATCGCAGCGGGTGTCGCGTCGCTGGTGCGCTGGGTTTGCGCGAAGACCTGACCGGCCTGCGCTTCGCCGGCTTCCTGCGCCCGTTGCGCCTCCACCAGCGCGCGATTGGCTTCGCGTGCGGCTTCGGCGTCGGGCTCGGGCTGGCGTGGCGGCGGCGGCAGCGGCTCTTCCTCAATGGGCGCTTCGTCGTCTTGCAACATCTCGCCCTCTCCGTCGATCGCGGGGCGTTCTTCGGCGGCATCGGTTGCAGGTTCGGCCAGTTCTTCTGGCGTCCGCGGCGAGAGTTGCGCAAGGTGAAGTGGTGCACCATCGAGCGTCGTCGGCTGCGGCATACGCAGGCCCGCGTCGAACATGGTGCCGAGGGTCAGATTCGGTTCGACAGGTTGCGTCTCGCGCAGTGCGCCCGCCCATTCCGAGGCCACGGCGTCTACGCGGCGCGCAGCCAGTGTGCGCGCCATCGCTTCCTGGCTTGCCTTGAGTTGTTTTGCGAGGTGCGCCTCTTGCGCAATGGTGAGGTTGCGCAGGGCCGGGGCCAGCAAGTGGTCGTACGGGGCCAGCGCCGCGCGCACTTCTGCCGGCGTGGCCACCAGTAGGCCAGCGATGGTGGCCAGATTGCAGGGCAGGAGCTGCAACTGTGCCCAGGTGGCGTTGGTCTCGGGCGCTTCGCGCAGAGCGTCGGCAAAGGATTGGCTTACCGCATCCAACTGCCGGGCCTGGCTCTCATCCGCACCAGCGCCAGCGGGCACGAGCGCGCCGCCGATGGCGAGGGTCACTACGGCTGCGAGGGACAGGCCCACGGTTGCAGCGCGTTTTCGTTGGCGCATCATGGTTATTGCTCCTGCAGTTCCACTGGAATGGCCGTATCTTCGAGCCGGAAAATGACCCGGTCGGGTTCGATGCCTGCCACCACGATAGGCGGTGCGCCCCCTTGGGTGGGATACACATAGCCGGGATACACGACTTCGTCGTCGACCACTGCCACGGGTGCGACAGGATCCCAGATAATGCCGGTCACGCGCTTGTTGATGATCTCGTTTACGCGCGAGCGGGTAACCGTGGTAATTACATCGCCATCCACCACGGGCGTCATCGTGCCGCCGACCAGGGGCGCCATGGGATTGCGGTCGATACGCTCGGTGGCGTAGTCGAAGCGCACCTGCTGAATGTCTTGCATCAACGCGGCCACATCCACATCGGTCTGGCGCAGACGCTCTACGCGGGGCGCTGCACCGGCTGCGGTACCGGCGGGCGTCGTGGTGGCTGTGGGGGGCGCTGGGGTCGGCGTGCCGCTGCCGGCGATACCGAATTGGTAGATGAGTACACCGACGAGCACGACGACCAGACCTATCGCAACAATTTGCTGGCGGTTCACTTCGTCGCCTCGCTTTCTTCATCCAGGTCGAGAGGATCACGAAATACGAAGGTGCTCAGCTGAAAACTCGCCTGTGCGGTTCCCATGTCGGTGGACTCGATGTCGATATCGCTGACCTTGAGATAGCGCTTGTCGCGTTCGAGTTCGTTGATGAACCGGGCGATATCGTGGAAGGTGCCGTCGGCGGTCACGCTGTAGGGTATGGTTTCGGTGCGTGCGTCTTCCTGAATGTCCAAGGTGGCCAGCGACACGCTTAACCCAATCTCATTGCCCAGCGCTTCAAATTGGCCCAGCAGCTGGGGTATCTCGCGGTCGCTGGGCAGGCGCTCCTCGAACTGCTGCACGAGGGCCTGCATCCGCGCGGCCTCGGCTTCCAACTCTTCCATCTGCTTTTCGCGCCGCAAGGCCTGTTCGAGCTCACTGCGCAAATCGGCGGTCGTGGCTATTTCGGCTACCAGTTCTTCCGACGTAGGGGCAATGAAGAAGAAGTATCCGGCACCGATGACGACCACCGTCAGGACGCCGACCACCGCAACGAAGACCCAATCTTGAGGCGTTATGGTGCCCTTGAGAAAGTCGGTCATGATGCGGCTCCCTCTTCATCCTCTGCCGCCGGGGTGGGCGTGCGAATTTCGTATTCGAACACGAAGCTGCGCACTTCGAAGCCTTCGAACGTGGCGGGCTCGATAGAAGGGCGGTCAAAGCGAAAGCGGTTGCTGAATTCGGGGTCCTCGGCCGTGGCGTTGGAGAAGGGGGCGGTGTTGAAATCGCCCTGCTCGTCGCGCACGGCATTGCCGGAGATTTCGAGGAAGGGCAGCGTGACGCGCTGGCGTTCGCTTGTCACCTCACCGGTTTCTGGGTTGGTCACCTGCACCACACGCGTGCGGGTCCGGTTGACCACGCGCACCCGGGTAATCCAGATGTTCTCGGGCATGAGTTCAGTGAGCCGGTGCAGCGCACGCGACCAGATGATGCGGCCCGCGCTGATATCCTCGATCGTCTCGATGCGGGCCTGCAGGGCCAGCTTCTGGTCGGTGAGGCGGTTGAAGTCGGCCACGACTTCGCGCTTCTCGTTGTACTGGGCCTCGATACTCGCCTGCTTGGCCTGCTCGGCCGCGACCGCCGCTTCGAGTTGGAGGTAATAGCCAAGCACGCCGGCGATTGCGAGAAACAGCACCGCAAGACTGATAATATGGGGCAGCGGCGTACGCTTGACCGGCCGCAGATTCTCGGGCAGTACATTGATCAGGATCATAGTTCGGCTACCCCCCGCGCAGCGAGGCCCAGTGCCACCATGAATTGGGCCGGCTGCTCGCGCAGCGGCGCCGTAGCCGCTTCATCGCCCAGGAACAGTGCGCTGTTGAGCGGGTCAGCCACTTCCACGTTTTCGATGCCGAGTTCATCTTCGAGCGTTTCACACAACATCTCGAGCGGGGCGACGCCGCCGCTGAGGATGAGACGGTCTACCGGGCGCTCGTACAGTTGGTGCTCGTAGTAGTCGAACGAGCGGCGCACTTCGCTGACCACGCGGGCAAGCCCCGCCGACAGCACCTCTTCCGTGCTGCGGGTGGCAGGTCCCTGCACGACCGCGGGTTCGGCCTCGGTCTCGAGCGCTTCGCCGAAGGGGTCCGCGCCGCCGCCCAACTCTTCGTCCAGCGGATCGAGCAGCGAGCCGCCATCGCTGGGGCCGGCCGCTTCCTTCGGCGCCTGTTGGGCTGCGGCGGCCGCGGCCGCTTGCTCGGCACGCTCGGTGTTCGCGCCCATCAGCACGCGCTCCGCCTCGACGATGTCGCACCGGCGGTCCTTGGCGATGGCCTGAATCAATTCGCGGCCACCCCAGTTCACGTCGCGGATAAAATTGGACTTGCCGTCTTTCAGAAAATGAATGCTCGACGCGGACAGGCCAATGTTCACCATGGCAACGGTTTCGCCCACGCGCAGAAAGTCGCATGCCTCGGCTGCATCGGCCAGGGCCAGCGAGTCTACGGACAGCACCCCGAACTGCAGGTTGGCGGCTTCGGCCACCTGGACGCGCCCATCGATGACCTCGTGGCGCGCGGCCACCAGCAGCACGCGCTGCGTGCGAACGCCGTCTTCCTCGGCATCATCGAGCAGGGTGTAGTCGAGATAAACCTCGGACAGGTCGTAGGGGATGTTCTGCCCTGCCTCTTTCTGCACCGCAGCGTGAAAGCGCTCGGGCCCCACGTTCGTCAGCCGGGGATAACGAATGACCACGGTGGGTCCGGGCAGTGCGCCGACGTAGAGATAGTGGCCGCGGCCCAATTCCGTAAGCGCTTCTTCGACAGCGACGGCCTGCGCGGCGATGGGGTCATTTGTTGACAGTGAGCGGTCGATCACCGCGAGGGCCGCATCTTCCACCAGCGTGCGCCCACCAGTCCGGCTGACCTTCACCACCTTGATGGAGTGGGAACCGATGTCGATACCGACGGCTTTTTTAGGCTTCGTAAAAAGCACGTGCTGGCTGCGCTCCGCTGTTCTGGCGGCGATAACTGACTGACATGACCTGTATCACGTAGCCTGACAATCGCTCCCCTCGTTATTGTCGACGCTATCAAAAATCTGATTTTCTGTCAACTCTTTATCGGGGACTTGCGGCAGTCCAAGGTGTCGCGCGTGACGCGCGGCGGGGTACGGATCCCGACGTTCACGACCCACGACCCCGCATACGTCGCAGATACCCTCCGGGACGAGTGTTTGGCCGTGGCGCTGGCTGCGGCGGCGGATTGCGTAGTTGGTTGACGTCTGCGGCTCCCTCGTGCCTCAGTGAGAGCTTAGCGCGGTCTTTGCCAGTCTGTCAATAGATTAGCTAGCTACGCATCGTCTGCTTGCCTACCAAACGGCCGGCAAAAAAAAGAGCGGAAGCAATCTGCTTCCGCTCGAATTTCCCCGCCTGTGCCGTCAGCGATAAAGAAACCTGTTTGACCCGGCCCACTAGGGGGGTGTCCTCACGACGGCCATCCGTCTTCCACAACGAGGCGGCATGACGTAGGCCACACGAATTTCGGACTCCCGATTCAAACAGCATTGGATCAAGGTTTCGATGGCTTAACGAACACCGCAGGGAAAGTCTGGATTCAACTCTTTGGGTAACGATAGCAGTTGCCCGCCGGGGCGTCAACGCCTTGGTCTGATATGGAACCGACAGCTGCGAAGGTGTGTTCCCATCTTGGGGTTGCCGACTTTGCGCGGCATGCTTTATTGAATCACGCGCCCTGACAACGCGTAATCATGGGCAGGCCGAGCAGGGGGCTTGAAATTTTTGACAGCAATGCGTTGTCCTTGCAGTTAGAGCAGTGATGAAGACGGGTACGTCCGGGAATGCGGCGCAACGCAGGGGATTCGATTGACGCTTTATGGCTGACGAGCGAAGCGACACCATTCAGAACACCGATGAAGAGTGCACGCGTGAAGAGGCCGGTCTCGATGGTGACGCGTGGGCGCTGGGAAGGCGTATTGCGCAGGGTCTGAAGCAGTGTGCATGCCGCTCGGGCGAGTTGCCTGCCGAAGTCCGCTATGTGTGGGTGTACTGGGATCGCGAGCGCCATCCCGCATTGCACCATACGGCCACGGGTGGATTGCCGGAACTGACCAGAGATGACTGGTTGGGTATTCTGGATGAGTGCGCAGCGATGGGTGCGGAGGAGGTGACGTTCAGCGTGGGCAGCAGCGTCTCTCCGCATCCGGATTTGTGGGACATCTGCGAATGGGCCCAGGGCGTACTGGGTCTCCATGTGGGGATTCACTTCTCGGGTACGCACTTCGATGAATCTGAGCTTGCCGCCCTCCGTAGGCTGGATCCGGCCCGCACGCGGCTGTTCGTTCACGAGTCGTGCGTCGCACCGCTGAGCGCGCAACTCGACGCGGGCATGCAGGTGCTGCGGTCCGATCACACGCCGTCTCAAGAAGAGCGGCCTGCCTGCACGCTGCCTCAGAATATGGTCTTCGTAAACGCTGCCGGACAGCTGTACTCATGTGCCTACGTACACGGGCGGCGTGACTACGACATCGGCAATGCCTTCGAGAAGCCGCTCGACAAGCGTCTGTGCGAATCGGAGGACAAGCGTACGGTGAGGCCGGAGGTGCCGTACCAGGCCGGTGGCTGCGACGGCTGCCCGCCCCTGATCGCACAGGCCATCGCCCGCGGCGACGTCTAGCGCGCCACCGCACGGCACGCCTTAACCCCCAGAAAACACGCAAACTGCGACTGCGTTACATGCGGCCCGCACTGCGCGACGCTAGTCTATACTTTCGCGCCGCCGGTCATCGCCTGCTGCGCGGAGGCGGCATCCAGCTTGAGGGTTGCAAGGGCGGCTTGCTCTTCTGCGAGATGTTCGCCCGCCACATGCCGCACGCATACGCGCAGGAGCGCGGCATCCAGACTCAGGTTTTCCGGCGCTTCCGGGGTCAATCCCTCGCAGACAACCGCCAGACGTTCCGGCAGTGCCCACGCCCGCACCAGTCCGGCCGCAGCCGCCGGGCCCCCAATACCAAACGCTTCGCATTCCGCCACAACGCGCGCCATGCCTGCCCGCTCGCCGCAGGCTTCGACGTAGCGGCGGGGCTCGAGCGTACAGAGTGCCAACGCCCCGGTCGCCTGCCAGATAGCAGCGGTGAAGATGAAGGCCGGCTCGACGCCCGACACCTTGCGTGCAAGGCGTGCGGCTGCCCGCGCCACCATGTAGGCCTGGTCGCCAAGCGCGGCGGCCACCGTCTGCGCGGCCTCGGGAAGCACCACCCCCTCGCCCCACTCCCGGGCGAGCGCCTGTATCGGCGTGAGACCCATGGCTGCCACGGCCACCGCGAGTGCGGTGCTCTCGGACGGCAAGCCGAAGACCTGGGCACGCGCGCGCAGCAGGACACCCGCCGTCAGGCCGGGGTCGCGCGCCACGGTATCGAGAATCGCGCGGGGTTCGCTCTCCGCCCCCAGCGTATCGAGACGTTCGCGCGCGGCCGCGCGTACAGGCAGGGCATCCAAGGTGGCCACGTCCGCGCCCAGGTCCCGGGCCGCGGTGGCGCTGCCTCCCGTGAGCGCGCCCGCCAGATGGCTGAAGTCCGCTTCGACCGGACCATTGCCGCCCTGGTCCCGGTATTCTCGGCTCACAGCCGCGGCAATATGGTCGAGGCGGCAGAGCACCCCCTTTACCCGCAGTCCGGTCAACTGTTCCACTTCGGCAATGGTTGCCTTATCCAGTGGACACGCCATCGCAATCGTCAACAGTTTGCCGAGCTTATCGATGGGCAGCACGCTCTCGCGTAGCGCAAGCTCCTTCGGCACGAGCTCTACCAGGTCGCGCTCAATGCTGTAGTTGGCAAGGTCAATCGTCGCGACACCCGGCTGCCGCGAGAGGAAGTCGTGCAGGTGGTCCTTGTCGAGATGGCCCAGCCGCACGAGAATTTCAAAGGTCTTGCCGCCCTCGGCCTCTTGCAGGGCGAGGGCTTCATTCAGCTGGGCTTGGTCGATGAGGCCCTCGTCGAGCAATAGCTGACCGATGGGCGTGTCTTGATTGGCGTCGCTCAACGTTGTTCCCTCAACCCCGCGGACCTCCGAAGGTGGCGCTGGTAGACTGCACGCGGCGCCCAATAATTACTAGACACCATAGCAGACGCTGGCGCTGCGCCAAACCCCTGCCTGCCATATGGTAAACTAAGGGCGTGGTGCGGGGGGTGAGAAAAACTATGACGAGCGCTGAACTCGATACGTGCCTGGACCGTGCCCGGCGGGCGCACCGTGAAGAGCGGTTTTCCGATGCGCTGAGCCAGTTGTCGACGCTGGAAGATGCGGTGCCGGGCCAGCCGCGGGTGTACTTGCTGCGTGCGCAGGCCCTGGCGGCACTGGGCCGCTGCAGCGAGGCGGAGGAGGTGTGCGCGGCGGCGGCGGCCCTGGTGCAGCAGCGGCGTGCGGCATACGAGCAACTGAGCGGCCTGATGGGTGATGAAGCCTCGGGCTTTCTCGATCAGTTGACACAGTGGGACGATGAGCTGAGCCGCACCGAGGCCGACGTGGCTGCGCGGCGTGCGGAAGCGGTGGACAAGGCGGAACTGCAGCAGACGGTCGAGGAGTTGGAAGCACAGGTCGCCGCGCTGAAGTCGCACGCGAGCGAGGCCACCCATTCGGAAGAAGACCTGCACGCCGAGATCGAGGCGCTGCGCCTGCAGGAAAACGAGAAGGCCGCGGCGTTGGCGGCGGCCGAAGCGAAGCTGGGCGAGTTGCAGCAGGCTCTGGCGGCGCGCGAGGAAGCGGCGGCCGAGGCCGAACGCGAGAGCCGGCGGCAGAGCGAGCGGGTGCGCGCACTCGAAAACGAATTGGTGGACCTGCACCAGCAGGCGCGCGAGGCCGAGAGCAGCGAAGACCAATTGATCACCGAACTGGAAGCGCTGCGTTCGGCCGAGAACCAGAAGCGTGGCGAGCTGGACGGTGCACGCGACCAGGTGCGCGCACTCGAGGAGCGCCTGCAGGAACGCGAAGAGGCCGTGCAGGAGGCCGAACAGCGGGCTGCCGAACGCGAAGAAGAGCTGGCCGCACTGACGGCGCAGCTGACAGCGGTGAAGCAGGACGCGAGCCAGGCGGGCGCGGCGCGCGATGCGCTCGAACGCGAACTGGACGGGCTGCGCGCGAACGAACAGGCCAAGGCGCAAGAACTGGCCCAGGCGCGCGGCGAACTGGAATCGCTGCGCGAGGCGCTGGCGGCGCGCGAGGCGGATATCGCGGCGGCGGCGGCGCGCAATGCCGAGCAACAAGAAGAGATGAATGCGCTGCGCGACGAGCGCGCGGCCTTGCAGGCACAGGCGGACGCCACGCGCGCCAATGAACAGCGGCTGAGCGACGAACTGCAGACGCTGCGCAGCACGGGCCAGGAAAAGTCGGGCGAGCTGGATGCGGCGCGCGAGCAGTTGGCCAGCCTGGAAACGGCGCTTCAGGCGCGCAGCTCGGCGCTGGAGCAGGCGCAACAGGAGAAGGGCCACAGCGCCGAAGCGCTGGACCAGATGCGCCAGGAACTCGACGGGCTGAATGCCCAGGT
>CAYMLC010000027.1:10000-16187 GCA_964390765.1 uncultured Nitrospirales bacterium | reverse complement strand
GAGACCACCCCCGACGGCACCGTGCTGACGGGCGATGGCGCGCTGACCCCGTGCGAAGTGACCGGCGCCGTGCCTTACAGCTATATCGGCTGGGCGCTGCATCCGAGCGTGAACCAGGACGACATCATGCGGATGAACATGTCGATGGGCGGCATGGGCGGCGCGGACAGCAAGCAGATGGACATGGGCGGCATGAGCCCGCTGCAGCGCAACATCAACGCGAAGGCCATGGAGTGGGGCTGGAGCGGCGGCATGGGCGGCATGGGCCAGATGCCGGCCATGGACGAAAACGCGACCCAGCGCGCGCTGCAGACCGCTGACAGCGACTGGGATTTCGTGGTGCCGATGGGCGGGCAGGACCGCGCCTACCGCCTGCGCGAAGGCATCGAGCGGTTCTTTATCACCAACATCAACGATGCGGCCGCCAGCGCGCAGGGGCAGTCGACCCTCGCCATCGCGTGGGATGCCGTCGCGCCGCGCGCGCGCATGTTCAACCATGTGCCCGGCGGCGCCAACGTGTTGTTCATGGATGGCCACGTGGAGTTTCAGCGGTGGCAAGTCGGCGCCGGCGCCTTCCCCACGAACTATGCCGGCGTGCAACTGCACCAGAGCAACCATATGCTGAACGGCACGAGCATGATGATGCAGTAGGGCTGGGCAGGTAGCTGCTGGCTGCTGGCCGATAAAGCCTTGTGCCAGCCTTTCACCATATGCCAAACATAAAGCGCCCGCGGGTCGAACCAACCCGCGGGCGCTTTCGCTTGTACTGCTGGCGTGTGCGCTATTGGATGAAGCTGAGGCAGCGCACTTCGTTTTCGACCTTGCCCACGCGCACCGACGAAGCCGTGCACGTAAGGTTCTGGTTGTTGCGGCAGCTGGCCACTTTGCAGGCGCCCACGCGACCGGTCATGGTCGGGAAGCCGCCGGGCTCGCTCGCCTCAACGTAGGTGTCGCAATGCGGGGTAACAGTGTCGCCGACGGTGATGGCTGCGGCGTGGCAGGTCCCCTCGTCGTTATAGGCGCAGGTGTTCGCACCGCAATCGCTAATCTGTGGGATATCCATAACCGCGTCTCCTTGTTGGATTGTGCCGCGTTCTTATCGGCTACAACGCGAATTGTAACCCATGGATTCCCGTTTTGTCGATCTAAGTGCTTACATAACAACAACTTAGCATGCATCACCGTTGTTTAGCTTGGTGTGCACCTATTCGCCATGTTGCGATTCCTCCGCGTCCACAGCCTCTTCGGCACCGGCAGCAGGCGTCAGCAGCACTTCGTGCACCTGCTTCGCGTCGGCCTTCGTCACCGTCCATTTCCATGCACCATCGCGCACGCTGTCGCCCACGTTCGGCAGGCGGTTCATGTGCTGCACCACATAGCCCCCCACGGTATCTACGCTTTCCTCGGTGTGCTCGATGTGAAAACGCGGGATGTGTCCGCTCAGCTCGTGCAGCGGCACGCGCCCCGAGACACGGTAGGACTCGCCCTCTTGCTTCACCAACTTCGGGCGCAGCGGGTCGAACTCGTCTTCGATTTCGCCGACCATCTGCTCGATAACGTCTTCGAGCGTAACAATGCCCTCGGTGGCGCCGTATTCGTTGACCACGACGGCCATGTGCTGGCGGTCGACCTGGAAGCGGCGCAGCGCCTTGAGGATGTTGAGGCTCTGGGGGAAGACCAGCAGGTCGCGCTTGATCTCCATGAGGTCGATGGCGCCGGAACCAAAGACGTGTTTGCCGGCGCCAGGCCGCGCGGCCACCTCGCCCGCTTCGCGGGCCTCGTCCGTATCGGCCAGTTGAAACCGGCCCGGCACGAGGTCGAGCGCCTTGAACAGGTCCTTCACATTCACCACGCCGATGATGTTGTCGACGTTGCCCTCACACAGCGGCAGGCGCGTATAGGGGCTGCGCCGCACTGCATCCAGAATCTCTTCAATTGGCTGGTCCACGCGTATCGAAACGACCTCGGTGCGGGGCGTCATGATCTGCCGCACGCGAATCGCCTCGAACTCGGAGGCGGCCTCGATCATGCGGGCCTGCTGCGGGTCGATAAGGCGCGAGAAGCGGGCCGCGGCGGCCAGCCCGGAGATCTGTTCGAGCGTGGTGTCTTCGACTTCGCCGCCCCGCTCGAAGGGCCGGTTGATGAGGTGAATCAGCCAGATGAGCGGCGCCATCAGCCGGGTCAGCCCGTCGAGCGGGCGCGCAATGACGGGGGCCAGGTTCTCGTTGTAGCGCACGCCGAGCGACTTGGGCAGGATTTCGGTGAACTGCAGCATGAGCGCCGTGAAGACCAGCGAGAAGAGGATGAGCCCCTGGGCACCAAACACCCGCTCGGCCTGGGCGCCGGCAATGGTGGCGCCCACGGTATGCGAGATGGTGTTGGTGACGAGGATGACCGAGATGGGTTTCTCGATGTTGTCCTTGAAGCTGCGCCAGATGCGGAACAGGCGCGGGCGCCGCGCCTCGAGCGCGGCCACCTGGCTGGGCGTATAACTGAGGAGCGTGGCCTCGAGCAGGGAGCAGAAGAACGAAACCGCCAGCGCGGTGCCGGCGGCGATAAGAAGTAGCGTCACGGGTTGTTAGTCTCGCTGGCAGGGCGGCCTGTGCGCCGCCACAATTTACTGTGCCGCGAGTAACCCCCGCAAATGGTCGATGTAATCCTCGAGCAGGATGGCGGTGGGCCGTTCATCGCCCGCCTGCTTGGGCCGGCCCATCGCCTGGGCGGCCTTGCGCAGTTCGTATTCGCTGTACCGCGTATTGGCGTAGACATACTGTTCGCCGGTCGCCTTGTCCGTTCCGACTGGCAGCTTGCCTTGGCGCCCACCGACCACCACGAAGCCGACGCGATCGCGCTCTTTCAGATAGAGCAGCACCCGCTCGCCCTCATCAAACCGGGCGAACGCCGGAACGTAGGTAACGATATCGCCGACGCGGCCGCCGCGCTGCGTGAAGGTAATCGTGGATTGCTTGTTGACGTTGCCCTTGACCGACTCATCCAGCAGGACGGTGATATCCGTGACGATACGCTCGCCCTCGGGGAACTCACGCACCCGGCTTTCGACGGTGGTCACTTCGCCCACGACGACGGCATCGGCCGCCTCGAGCAATTCTTCGGTGGTCAGAGGAAGCAGGATATCGGCGCGGGCCACGGGCAGCAGCAGGCCAAGGGCCAGCACGAGACTGGCGCCCGCCAGCGCCCGGCGCATGCGGCGGCCCCGCACGAGGCGTACGCCACCGGCGCCACAGAGCATGACCAGACCCGCCAGGGCCAGCGCCGGCCGCAAGGCGACATGTTCGACCAGCCACACGACGCCGCGTGTCGCGCGATAGGCAACGGGCGATTCGGACACGAGGCGCGCCAGCGCCGGCGACATGCTGTAGTACGAGTCGACGATGGCGGAACCTGCGCGTGACTGCATCAGTCTCTGGTCGCGCCATTGCCGAAGCTGAGGCGCCAGGCCGCCCCCGCCGCCACCCGCACGGGCAAACAGCATGGGGGCCTCATCGCCGGTGTCGCGCTTGGTAAAGCCGTCGCCGTCTGTGTCGCCACCACCATCGGTGCCACCGCCATCGCCGCCGGTGCCGGTGCCGGTGCCATCGGTCACGACGGACAGCGGACAGATATCATTCGGGTCGCCGAACATGGGAAAGCGCCGCTCCAGTATGTCTTCGAGGGTGCGGCCCGTATCGACGCTGACCGCGGCATCGCGCGATTCATCGAACCGGATGGGCGTGCCCACATCGAAGTTGCTGATGTCGAACACGTTGCCAAACTCGTTGAACGTCTCCGACGGAAAACCCGCGCTGATGAATTCGTTCAAGCCCGAGAGTGCCGCGGAACCCGTTACAAAGTTTTCGTCGAGCAGGGCGCTCGCCGTATCGTCGGCCACGTCCGAGAGTCCAAGCACATAGCCCGGCGGCTGCTGCCGCGAATAGCTCTGCCCGTTGAGCGGATTTATGGTGAAGGTATAGGTGGCGTCTACTTGACCCGGCTCGCCGGGTACTTCGATACGCTTGTACATGTTGTACATGGCGAAGTTGCCGGCCATGAGCGGGTTGAAGTCGGCGTCCTCGTACAGCCCCGTAATCGTGCCGTACAGCGGGATGCGGTTCGTGAGCGGGCTGTTGTCGTGGTCGACCCAGGCGGTAATCAGCGCGGCCGGCAGCGGCAGCGAAGGCAGCCCGGGGCGCGTCTGGGTGCGCGCGCGCTGTTCCACGGAGAAGAAGTTACCCTGGTTTTCGCGCGGATACAGAAACGAGACACCGGCGATGTCGTCGGGCGCAAGGTCCGTGTTGCCCAGCACCAGTGTACCATTCGGCTGGCGCACGAAGAAGGCATCGAAGAACATGCTGGGCGTCACGCCGATGGTCTGGCGCACGTTGTTCTCATCGCGCAAGACGAACAGCGGCGTCTCGACCAGGAGACCGGAATCTTCTTCACTGACGTTGTTCGTCGGCACCTGTCCCAGGCCCAGCGCGAGACCAAAGGCCGGGACCATCAACCCTTCGAGGGTAACGAAACGCGCTACGCCGAAGTCATCGCGCAGCGCGGCGATATTGATCAGGATGTCTGCATCGAGCACGGTACCCGCGGTCACGTTGACACCGATACCGTTGAAACCGAAGAAGGTCTCGTCGACGGAAAAGGTGGTCGCGGTGACCGAGCCCAAACCTGCGGCATCGACATCGCCACCGGCGGGAATCGTGGAGACGACATTGATGAGGTCGGGTATGTCCGGACTCGTCTCGAGCGGATCCTGTATCAGGCCGGTGTTGCGAAATTGCGCAAAAGACGTGGGCACATTGGCCCAGCGTTCGGCGGCCGCAAAGATTTCCTGCACCTCGTCGTCGGTGAAGCCATTCGGCCCAACGAAGATCAGGTATTCGAGGCCTTCACCCTCGGTCACATCGCCATCCTGGTTCGTGTCGAAATCCACCAGCCGCCAGTTGCGAAAGCGCAAAACGTCGAACTCGTCGAAGCCGCCCACAGCGATAAAGGCATACGCGGGCAAGGACGTGAACAGCAGCACCGCGGCCAATAGCAGTACCGGTACCAGGACGCGGAGGCCGGTGCACACGCGCGCGCTTTCTTCGCGAACAATCATGGTCACTCTTCCTGCGTTGCGCCGCCGCGGCGACGTTGTGCCCAGGCCAGCAGCGCGAACACGGCCAGCACCACCGCGGCATCGCCCCAGGGGCTGCCCGAGGCGCCGGCCCCGCCCGCGGCGCATCCCGCGGTACCCACTGGCTTGCTGCTGGGATCGGCGAGAAACTCGAAGGCGTTGAGCGCCGTGTCCTCACGGACGCTATCCGTATTGATGACGGTGACGTCGACCGGGCCCACCTTGCTGATACCGCTGAGCGGGAATCCGACGCGGATGCTGTTGGACCCGCCGCTGATGACCGGCATACGCACCGTGCCGAAGAGCACCTCCACGCCGCCGTCCATATCGAAATTGGTCCCGTTTATGGTTACGGGGAAGGTGGCCTCGGTGCCGGCGCCCGGTGTCACGCTGGTAATCTGTGGTGCCGCGGCGGTATCGCCCCCGGTCAGGCGGAACAGGCCCGTGCGCGCAGCTTCGTCACCCGTTACAGGATTGACGACGCGGACCACCAGTGGCCCTTCCGGCGCAACGCCGGTGATGTTGCGCAGCCGCACGTCGATTTCGGTATCGGTAGCGCTGATGACTTCCACGTCGAAATCGGTGAGCGCCACCACGGGATTCTCGCCAAAGCCCTGCCCGCGCAACACCACATCGAATGAGCCGCCGGGCAATTGCACCGGAACCAGGGGCGGTGCGCCCTCGGCGATAACGAGCGTGCGCGGACCAATCGGCTGGCGCACGGTAGTGATGAGGTTCGAGCGTACCTTCTCGTAGGCGGCGCTGCGAATGAAGTTCACACCGCTCTGGTCCTCGCGCACCATGGCCTCGGAACCGCGGAAGTAGAACGAGGTGGGTGCTGAATCGAAGAGCGACACAAAGCCCAGTGCGCGCGAACCCCAGGGGAATTCCTGGAACTTCACGAAGTCGTCGCGCTGACCAGGCGGTGTGCCGACCGTAGTAAAGCTGAACGTGTCGGGGTCCGGCTCGCTCGGCGTCTGGGGGCCCCAGCCCACAATGCCGACGCGGAAGTCGTCGTCGATGTCCAGGTTCTCCGCCGGGCGAACCACGATGAAGAACTCGGGG